>ONYJ01000225.1 GCA_900322025.1 uncultured Bacteroidales bacterium
AGTATCTTATTGAGTAAGAAAGCCAATAGCAAGCCTCCAAATGTTCTTACGCAAACTATCCACCATACAGACGACCCTGTCTTTTTCTGAACGGCTGTTTCTACTATCATATTGTGTGAACATAACACAAGCACTGCCATTATGGTAACACTTCTGGCAGAAAGATGCAGAGTGGCTGAGGCGGCTATTGCAGAATACACATTAACAAAATAACCGCTTACATAGGCCAATGCAGCCTCACCGGGCAAGCCTATAAAACTCATTACCGGCTCCAGACTGCTACTTATCCATGGCAATGCACCAGAGAGCCTCAGAATATATATCAGCACAGACACAATGGCGGTTATTCTCAACACCCACCATATAGTCTTGGAAGCTCCGGGCCAAGACTCCTTTACACAATTGTATAGCCTCCCACCCAAAGTTTGGGCAGAAGGCTTTCCTGTTTGCTCTTCCAAGGAAACTTTTTTTACAGATTCTAATAGTTGTTTTCTTTCACCTGAAAATAGGCCTGCGGATGCTGGCAGGCAGGGCAAGACTTAGGAGCAGATTTGCCTTTGTGAACATAGCCGCAGTTGCGACACTTCCACTCTACAACCTCGTCTTTTTCAAAAACTTTCTTGCTCTTTAAATTCTTCAATAGCGCAAGATATCTTTTTTCGTGAGCCTTTTCTGATACAGAAATCTCCTTAAAGCACTTTGCAATTTCGTCAAAACCTTCTTCTTTGGCAATACGCGCAAATTCCGGATAGAGAACTTTCCATTCCTCGTTTTCTCCCTCGGCCGATGCTTTAAGGTTTTCGAGCGTTGTACCTATAACTCCGGCCGGGAACGATGCCTTAATTTCCAGCATTCCACCTTCAAGAAATTTGAAGAATTTTTTTGCATGTTCCTTTTCGTTATCTGCAGTTTCTAAGAAGATTGCGCTAATTTGCTCGTATCCTTCTTTTTTGGCTACGCTTGCAAAAAACGTATATCTGTTTCTGGCCTGGCTCTCACCGGCAAATGCGCAAAGCAGGTTCTTTTCGGTTTTGGTTCCTTTTAAACTTTTCATAATCAGTATAATTAATTTGTATGCCCACAAATTTATAAAAATAATATCTAAATTTGTATCAAATTAAACTGCTATCTTATGAGAGTAAAGACAATTATCATAACTATGCTACTAAGCGTAAGTATAACGGCAAGCGTAACGGCACAGCCCTACAAAGGCAAGCAAACCAGTTCGGTTTACAGCATCTCGGCCTGGGAGCAAGTTAAAGCCAACCCAAAACTCGTACTTTCCGACTATCAACCCTATCCGGTAACAGATACAGACCCTTCATCCATACCACAACTAACAAAGGCTCCAAAGGGATATAGGCCTTTTTATATAAACCACTATGGCAGACATGGTTCCAGATGGCTCATAAGTACTGCAACATATACAGAACCTGTAGCTTTTCTAAAAAAGGCAAACCAGCAGAATATGCTCACTCCTCTAGGGCAAGATATTCTCAAAAGATTAGAAGTGGTAGAGCAAGCTGCAAGAGGACGCTATGGAGAACTCACTCGGCTTGGGGCTGAACAACACCGCCAGATAGCCGGAAGAATGTTCAAAAATTTTCCTGAAGTATTTAAGAAAGATGCTGTTATAGACGCCAAATCTACCATTATCATACGCTGCATACTAAGCATGGAGGCTGCGTGTATGAGGTTTAAGGAGCTAAACCCTAAACTCCAAATTACAAACGATGCCTCCAACCACGATATGTACTACATGAACAATCAAGATCCCGACGGTTTTTTCAAAAATATTACATCAGATCCAAAGAATACAGAAATTCTGAACGCCTATCGCAGAAAAATATTCAAGACAGACCGTTTGGCCATGTCTATACTAAAAGACACCTCTTGGTTTACGGTTTACAAAGAAAAGTTTGCCCATAGCAACAATCCTGAAAAACTACCGGTGTACAATGCCGGCAAGCTCTTTTACGATATTGCAGAGTTAGCCATAAGTCTCCCTAATACAGACCTTAATATCAGCCTAATGGATGCTGTAACATTAGAAGAGCTTCACCAGCTGAACCTGTATCGCAACTTATCGTCTTACAGATATGCGGGCTTCAGCGATATGGGGCAGAAAGTTACTCCTTTCCGCCAAACATATCTTCTGAAGAATATTATTGAATCTGCAGACAACGCAATAGCACAAGCCGGTACAGACGGCAAGCACAGTGCAGGAGCCACCCTACGCTTTGGCCACGATTCCAACCTTATGCCACTATGCTCCCTAATGGATATAAATGGCGCCGGCATATATGAGCCGAATATAGATAATGTGGCCAATGTATGGAATATGAATCACTATATTCCAAAGGCAGGAAATTTGCAGTTTATCTTCTATGGCAAAAAGAATTCTCCCGTACTTGTTAAAATACTCCTCAACGAACAAGAAGCAACTCTGCCCTTAGAAACAGACAAGTTCCCTTATTACGAGTGGAGTAAAGTAAGAGAGTTCTATATCAACATATTAAATCAATCGCCCATTAAAACAGAGTTGAATGATTAGTATTTTTCTACTATTTGTTAGTTAAAGAATATATGATATGAAAAAGATACTTATAGCAACAGCCGTTATTGTAAGCCTACTGACTTTATTCAGCAATACCACAAAGGCACAGGATAGCACAGAAGTAGCTAAAGATTCCATAACCCTTACATTGTTCGACAATCTTTATAAGGGCGATCTGCTTCCTTTCAAATTCATATACCAAAAAATTAGAGCAGCCGAAGATACTACCGTAACCTGCGCAATTACAAAGGATATTGAATTTGAAGTTGTAGAAAACAATCAAGAAGAAGAATATGTTCTATTCAATTTATACCAAACCAACTTCAGAAAAGAGGGGCCCGAAGCTAATCTTTTGACAAATCTCAGAGCCACCAACCTCGTAGAGAATGAAACCCCTATTAAGATAATAATAGATTATTCCGGCAACATATATTTTACAACACAAAACGATAGCCTGCTGGCTAAGGCACAAAGAAATATGCTGTATGTAGTCGATACACTTGTCAAACGTATTCCACGGCTCACAAGAGAAGAACTTTTGAACAATCTTGAGGGTATGAAAGACGAGAGATTTGTGCTTGAACAAGCAACCAATTTTACTGATTTGGCAGACTTGTTTTTCTTTTACAGGTGGATATATTATGCAGACGAAACCCATGTAGCAGAAGACAGCATATATTGCCTCTATAAAGAGGCTTTTGAAACTTACCCTGTTTATTTTGAATGGGATACGCAACTTTCTAAAGACTATCCAGAGCTTGCAAATGTACACGTACTAAGATCTGGCTTTGACATAACCGGCTTGCCTACGCTAAAGTTCATGACTACAGACTGTACAGAAAAAGAAGCAGAGGAATTGTTTCAAACAACCGACAAAGAAAAATGGTACCACATCCAAAGAGCAACCATGATTGCAGATAAAGCTTACGGCCTTCCCATATTGTTTGAAAAAAACTGCATTACCGGCTTTTACTCAGAGCCCGGCGACCCATACTCAAGAATAGAAACAGTTATATTCGCACTGGATTTTTCAAAATTAAACTCTGAAAAAGACGATGAGAATGAGGAAGAAGACGATGAGAATAGATACGACGAATATGGTATAATAAAAGTACGATAAAAGACACGCTTTAAGAATAATGATAAGGATGTGATACCCCAAGAGGGGTGCCGAAGGCGGGATGAAAAAGAAAAGAGGGGCGGCCAAATGCTTTTTGGTCGGCCCCTTTTTGATGTGGTGTCACCGGGAATCGAACCAGGGACACAAGGATTTTCAGTCCTTTGCTCTACCAACTGAGCTATGACACCATCCGTTTGGGAGTGCAAATATATAGAATATTTTTAATTTTGCAAGTATGGAAGAACAATTTGTTTGCTATGCATCCGTAATACTCCCCATCAAATTTGATGAGGAAATTTTCTATGGAGTTACGGAAGCTTTAAAACATGTAGCTTCCGGAGATTGGGTAGAGATAAAATTCGGGAACAGGGTTGTACAAGGGGTGGTGCGCCGGTGCACCCATTGGAACAGGCTTCCCGATAAAAGCAAAAAACTCGAGATAAAACCCCTCTCAGCCGTTCTAAGCCGCAAACCGGTCGGTTTGTCGGAAATAGAGTTTTGGGATACCATTGCAAAGTACTATATGTGTACTGTTGGAGAGGTTTTCAAGGCGGCATACCCCATTTTATCTGTCAGGCAGCAAGAAGTTGCCTCGCATAAGAAAGCAGAAGATGTGGTTAAGGCAATAGCGGAGGCCGAAGCTTTAGCTTGTCAGCCAAAACTTGGTAGTTCTGCCAAAGATGAGATTCAGCTCTCAGAAGCTCAAATACTTGCCTTAAAGCAAATTACAGAAAAAATACAAAATAAGACCGTTCTGTTAGAAGGAGTTACTGGCAGCGGCAAAACCGAAATCTATATAAAGCTAATAGACAAGTACCTGTCTTTGGGCAAAGACGTGCTCTATCTTGTACCGGAAATAGCCATGGGCAACCATCTGCACAAAAGGCTCAAACAACACTATGGAGAAAAACTTCTCTGTTTTCATTCTTCTGTTACTCAGGCAAATAAAAAACTCATACGAGAAATTCTCACATATAACAATCCTTCTGAAAAAATAAGAAAGCC
>ONYJ01000224.1 GCA_900322025.1 uncultured Bacteroidales bacterium
CCGAACCAACAGAATCTGGCTCAGGCTCAATAGGTTCCACTACAATAGTCTCACCGCTTTCATAGTCTGCCCTCTCCTGCTCCGCCCTCTGAAGACGCTTTGCAAAAGCATTAACCTGTATAGAAAACATTATTTCCGCAAGGCCAAGAAGCATTAAACAAGCTCCGAATATAATTGATAAAAGCTTAGTACTCTGCTCGGTAAAGAAGCAAAGTGCAACTCCTGCTGCAAATATCAAAGCCGGAACAAGAAAGAACCAGAATCTTTCTCTAATGCCCTTTGAAAAGCGGGCGGTATGAATTAAAAGAAAAAAGCCATACAAGGCCAGAATTATACCAAAGATAAATCCTATTATGTTTATAAAAACAGATGTTTTAACAAGCATGGCTATACCGGCAATCAAAAACAATACTACACTCGCCAAAGAAATGATACTCAATCCTCTGAGATTCTCAAAACTATTGGTAGCCAAACCATAAACCACAGTAATTACTCCAGAAAGTATCAGCAGAATACCTAATATCTTTATCAAGAATTCAGCAGCCCTGTCAGACCATACAACAAGGGCAAGACCTATGAGAAACACCACGGCTCCTCTTAAAATATTTCTGAACATATTCTTAGTATTTTAGTCTCTACAAAGTTAGAATATTGTTTTTACACTTTCAACATATTCTTGCCTCAGTGCGCCTGACTATGCGCCCACACTATACATCAATTTAGTCTGATTTGATGTATATTACATGGCTTTTACCACCTATTGATTCATGCAGTTTTCCCTTTGGAAAATTTAAACTGAGCTTGTTTCTTTACTTTTCTACGATTTACCAAGTAGAGCACACACCCCGGAATAGTAGCCAATAAGGTCAGCAACTTGCTCGGCGATTCTTTCAGGAATCTCGAATTACGACTACGAATAGAATGGTTCACATAATGAACATTAAGCATCAATCGGCGTTTCAATGTTCTGGCATGCTGCATATCAAACTTGCGGACATGGGCAAACCCCTTAGGATTATTCCAGTACTGCCGCCACATACTGAAAGAAGAACCTTCCGGCTGGTAGTCCACCATAACCATTATCTGATTGCATACCAGCAGAGTATAGTCTTCGTCTATCATATTGTACAGTAATGCCAGGCCCACATACTTTTCTCCTTTAAACAAAGGATAAGGCGGATATTTTTTCACGATTTCTGTCCTATACACAAGCTTCTTATCGCCTGTCCCACCAAGCCTTTCGTAATAATCACGAAGAGTAGTCTGCTTCAAATCGGAAGGAAATTCAGAACCTATAACTCTGCCGGAAGTATCTGCATCAAGACCAACTATTCCGGCTATTCGGTTCTTATCTTTATCGCGATAATTTTCTTTCCAGAAAGAGACAATTTTTTCCACTGCATCGTCTGGCATAAAATCGTCTGAATCTATACATACATTCAACTCCGTTTCTATGTTCGCATACGCCGTATTATGCGCACCGTGCATACCCTGATTCTGTTGATATATGTAGCGAATAGGTATTTTACCTTCTGATACCCACGCCTCTACAAGCTCACGAGTATTGTCGGTTGAGCCATCATCCACCACTAACCACTCAAAGTCTTTGGAAGTTTGCCTAAGCAGACTCTCATAAGTTCTGCCTATTGTATGTGCCCTATTGTATGCCGGAGTAAAAACAGTTAGCGTTTTCATATCGGACTTCTGAATAAAGATGTCGCTGAATAAAACCTTTCAAAGATAGCAAAGAATTGCGTTGAAACATATCGCCGAGCAAGAAAGTCCAAATACGTTTCCAAGATGCAACCGCACCTGAGTTCCTAAAAGAGCACGCTAACCAACACTATGCCCTTACCAAGCCATCAGGCCATCAATACCACAGGCTATCAACGCCCCAGAACTTGCTGGAACTGCCGCTTTGCACTCTTGCGGTTATACTTTTTCTTGCTTTTGGCAATACGCGTAGGTCGAGTAGAAATTAGCTTCCCAAACTTCTCTATCTCCAGCTGCCGATCAACAGCCTTTACCGTATCAATCACCGTTCTCCTCTTTATCCTTTTCATACCATTTAACATTTAGTCTATTTACTTGATTTCTTGTCTTTAGATTTACTTGTTTCGTTGAGGCTGATAGCTCTGTTCTCAAAAACCTCATTGCAAACATCATAAATCGAACTTCAAATAGTACAGGAGCAAGGAGGAATAGCGTACCATCGGCTTTTTCAAATGAGGTCTATAGAACAAAAAGTAGGATAACATTTGGCTATTTAGTAGTGGCGCTTTATGTATTCGTCAATAATCTTGTAACCTAAGTGTATTATACAGAAGGCACTTAGGTTCTTCTTGGAGAATAGAAATGTGCAAACAGTCTTCTATCTTCGAGATGGTTTCGAGAGAAAGGTTCTCCTGACCTTTCAGAACCTTTGAAACGTATTGCTGGCTGCACCCCATCAGATCAGCCAACTGCTTCTGGGTCATGCTGAGTTCATCCATTTTCTCCAGCATTTTCACGGCAATACGCTGGGAATGACGCAGCCACGA
>ONYJ01000230.1 GCA_900322025.1 uncultured Bacteroidales bacterium
AAAACTGAAAAAGCCTATACCGAGAAGTTTGAAAAATTTCACAATACTCATAAAGCGAATACTTATAACAACTCAACCTATGCAATATAATATTTTTACGGGAAAGATGCAAAAGGTAGGCAGTATTTTTGATCTATTTTCAGGCCTAAATCAGCCACATTTCAACAGAAAACCCCTTCCTCTTTTGTAGGGAAAGGGTTTAATTGTTCATTTGAGGTACCAAGCAGAATCGAACTGCTGTACGCGGTTTTGCAGACCGCTGCCTAGCCACTCGGCCATGGTACCGTAATGGGATTGCAAATATAGCAATCTTTTTTGATTATTCAACATAAAGAACCAGCCCTTTCAGATACTCGCCTTCTGGATGGCAAATATCTACCGGATGGTCAAATGGTTGAGTAAGGCGTGCCACTATCCTAACCTTACGGTTAGCCAAAGTTGCGGCAGAAAATACTGCAAGGGCAAAATCGTTCTTGTCAACCACCTGCGAACAGCTGAAAGTGAAAATCACACCGCCATGTGCTACTTTTTCAATTGCCATGGCATTCAGTTTCTTGTAAGCTCTAAGGGCATTCTGCTTTGCGCTGAGGTGCTTGGCAAAGGCAGGTGGATCCACAACCATCAGCTGATACTTGCCTCTCTCCACATTTCTGAGATATTCAATGGCATCTGTACATATACAATTACAATTGCCTTGACTATATGCCTTTTCTTTACTGTCCACATTTTCTTTCTTCACCTTAAAACCATTGATTTCAAGATTCTTGCGGCAGGCATCAATAGCTGTTTGAGAACTATCTACAGAATCGCATCCCAAAGCTCCGCCCCTCATTGCATAGACAGAAAAACCTCCTGTATAGCAGAAAAGATTGAGTACATTGCGCCCCTTAGACAACTCGCCTACAAGTTTTCGATTATCTCGCTGGTCTAAGAAGAAACCCGTCTTCTGCCCTTTCTCCCAATCTACAATAAAGCGGCATCCGTTTTCAAGAACCTGTGTACTATGCAGAAGCGAAGCGTTTTCTCGGCCTTTAAGAGCATCTTCCTTTATGTACAGATAATCGTTGTCGCCGACAAAGGTTCCTATAGGAGTAGATTTTGAATAAACAGCAATCAGATTCTCTTGGAATAATTCTACCAAGGCGCTTGCAATCTCCTTGCGGGCTGCATACATACCTGCAGAATGTGTCTGCAAAACGGCTACCCCACCATAGATATCTATTATAAGCCCCGGAAGGTAATCACCCTCGCCATGAACCAGCCTGTAACAATCTGTAGTTCCATCTTTTAGCGATATAAGCATAGTTTGTCTTTGCTTATATGCGGCGGCAAGCCTCTCATACCAAAACTTTTGATCTATCTCTGAAGCATCCCAAGTGAGCATCCTAATCATGATAGATCCTTTTTGATAATGGCCTTTGCCGATAAAACTGCCGTTGAAAGACAAGACTTCTACAACATCTCCATTTTCCGGCTTACCTACCTCTTGCGCTACTGCTCCCGAAAACACCCAAGGATGAAAACGAAGTAAAGACTGCTCCTTTCCTTTGCGTATTATAATTTTTTTGCCTGCCTTGTCCATCTTCTATACAATTAGCCGTTACAAGACATAAGTCTTACATACATCTGCCTGCATACCCAAGCATCTATAGCAGCATACTTCAGTTGAGCCTCCGTTAGTTTTGAACTTTCCCAGTTAGATAGTTGTTGAGACTTGGATACTCTGATACCCAATATTATGGCAGACATCTTACGCACACTCTTTTCTTCTATCCCGAATTTTTCCGCCAAATTCTGCATATCCTTAAAACCATGCGCTTCTAATCTCGAATAGCCATTAAGGCCGTTGATATCGTCTCGCACGGCTGCTCCAACTTTAATTATAGCCGGATCTGATAAAATAGAACAAAGTTCTGCCGGCACCCCCAACTGTTGTAATCTGAATATAAAGGCCTTATCTTCAGAAGAAAGTTGCAGAAGCGCTATCTTATTCTTTGGGGCCCGTGCTACAAAGCAAGGTTTTGTTTCCGTATCAAAACCTATGACTTTCTGCAAAGAAAGATACTCTATGGCTTTATAATAAGATTCGTCTTGTTTGTCTATAACAACAATATCTCCTTTAAAGTCTGCTAAGGGTAATTTCTCTATATCCTCCGTTTCTATGCGAGACCTAAATGTCATCTACTTTAATTTTTCTTTAATCTTACTATAAGTATGAGGCACCATCTTTTCTATCCTCTTCAAATTTTCTTTACTGATATTTTCTTTGGAAAAAGGCACTGCTACCGTTGTAATATCTTCTGTTCCTGCTACTCGCCCATATTTATAATCGCGAGTAAAGTTGCCGTCTTTATCCAAAAACTTGCTGCTGACAGAATACGAAGGCACAGATATAAAGGCATCTACCTCTCCTCTGCGCGTACGAAGAGCCATCAGATTATCGTCTCGCAAGGTCCTACAGCACTCTATTGCAGTAAATACCGCTGGATCTATGAATGTAACATCGTCTGCTATCAGGTGAGAATAAATCAGTTGCCCTTTTTCTCTATATTGTTTAAGCTCCTTCAAAGACTGCTTTAATGTATCTAAATAGAACGGATAGTGAGTGCAGCCTAATACTATGCTTTTGAGAGGAGCCTGTTCTTTAGAATGACGCAACTGCTCCAAAAGGCTCACCATGTAGAATCTGGCATAGTTTGCAGCAGAATTCAGCTGAAACTCTGTGTATTTCCCGTTTACTTTCTTGTACAGTATTGCATTTTTTGAGAAGTCAAAGTTATATACATCAAGAAGTTCTTCTTTTATATCACCTAAGCCATCTCCTAATACCGGCCCCCTATAATCTTTCCTCGGAGCTGTTTGAGTAGGATCTACATAATCTTTTTCAGAATCTACAGCTTCTGCAAAACCTTCTCCTTTCTGGTTGATTATCTGTATATATCCATTATAGTTCTCATCTTTCTTCTTCTGGAGCAATGATCTGCGATAAACATCCGAATCAATAGTTCCCACCGTAGCCATAACGCCTATAGAAAGAGAATCTCTCCTTGGCGCCGATAATATATCTTCAAAGGTAGCATCAACTCCTGCGTTTATTACACCTATAACTTTTACCCCCGTACCCGACAAGTTTAACAGGTTTTCGATGTCTTGCAAGCCATAGGCTGTTGAAGTGTTGCATGCCACCACCAATATCTTACACCTTGGTTTATCACCTTTTGGAGTTTTGTCTGAATTCAGTTTGAAATACTTATTGCCAAGTAGAAAGAGAGCATTTTTCACTCCAAGTTCTCTCAGATAATCTGCCTTGCCCTCTGATGGATAAACTCCATAAGGCATATTGGCGTGATCTGCAAAATATTGGAAATCTTCTCCATGAAAATCCGGTATGCCATCAGCACCGCTTCCTCCGTTTATATTGTCTAAGTAGTCTGATGCTAAAATCACTTCCAGCACGGCAAGTCCACCGGTACCGGAATCAAACACACCTATCGGCAACCTCCTGCGTTCTTCCTTTGGCGGAAAATCTTTAAAGTTGGCATACCAAATGCTGGAAACATCGTTGAGAGCCTTATTCATGATAGGAGTAATCTCTACCTTTGAGGCTCCACCTCTATTTCTGCAAGAATGTGCACCAACAAGCATAAGCACTGCTATTGTTAAAGAAATCAAGAAATACAACCTTCTTTTCATAACGCAGATATTAATAACTAAATTCTCCCATAGGGCATCTTATAGTAAGGGAAGCTTTGGCTCCATTGCCTTTCTCTACTCTTCCTATAACTCTGGCAGGAATACCAAAACTCTCTGAAATATCAATTATATCCTGAGCATAGGATTCTTCTGTATAAAACTCTATACGATGCCCCATATTAAACACCTTAAACATTTCTGCCCAAGGAGTATTGCTCTCCTGCTGTATGGTACGGAACAAAACCGGTACAGCAAACATATTATCCTTAACAATATGCACATTATCTGTAAAATGCAGAATCTTGGTCTGAGCTCCTCCTGTGCAGTGAATCATTCCATGTATCTTACTCCTATAGGCCTCTAACACCCTCTTAACTACAGGCGCATAGGTTCTTGTCGGAGACAATACGAGCTTGCCGTATGTCAGTCCGGTTTCAGGCTCTACATCTGTGAGCAATTTTGTCCCGCTATAGACTAAATCGTACGGCATACCGGAATCAAAAGTTTCAGGATACTTTTCGGACAGATATTTGGCAAACACATCGTGTCTGGCACTGGTTAAACCATTACTGCCCATACCACCATTATAAGCATCTTCATAGACCGCCTTACCATCTGACGCCAAACCCACTATTACATTGCCCGGCTGTATTCTGGCATTATCTATAACCATACTGCGGCGTATCTTGGCATAAACGGTTGTATCTGCTATAACGGTTCTTACAAGATCTCCAACATCGGCTGTTTCTCCCCCGGTAGGAATCAATCTCACTCCATACTCCGCCATTTTAGAAACAAACTTTTCCGTTCCGCTTATCAGCCTCTCTATCACCTCTCCCGGCACGAGTTTCTTGTTGCGTCCTATTGTTGAGCTAATGTATATATCGTCTGTAATTCCTACGCATAGTAAATCATCGGTATTCATTACT
>ONYJ01000223.1 GCA_900322025.1 uncultured Bacteroidales bacterium
ATATACGAACCTGAGGGTAAAAATTATTTGTCCTAACGAGCCGTAGATAACAAGCCAAAGGGGTATGTTGCTGTTGAATAAGAATTGTTGCTTAAAATTATCTGTATCGCGCAGCATATAGCCTATAGCTAAGGCAGGAGTGGCTAAAAGTATGGTTCTGATTAGAGATTTTTTGTTCAACGAAAACTTTTCTCCCCATATTCCTTTCATTTTCAGATTCCAGATGTATATATAGTACGAAATAACTTGGCCGAGCATAATGGCAAAGTCGTTTCTGAGGAAGCCGTATATGAAGAACAGATAGGAGGCCAGCAGGCTTAATATCCAGAAGATGGTTGGAGATACAACTTTTTTCTGTTTCTCAGACATTATCCACTGAACAAGAATTCTGGCAGAGAAAAGTCCTTGAGCCAGAAACCCGATAGAAAAAATAATCCATTGGCTTATGGTCTTTTCCATAGGAGTGGAACTATAGGTTATTATCTTTGAATGAGTAGTTGATATATCTTTTCTTCATCCATCTGTAGGCAAAGCAGTCTTTCATAGGTCCTATCAGTCTGTTCCATACATTGTACTTTGATACACCTGCAATTCTTGGAAAGTGTCTTACCGGCACCTGTTTCATCTTTCCACCTTCTTGCAACTGAATCAGGGCAGGAAAGAAGCGATGCATTCCGGTAAACATAGGGATTCTTTTGGCGTAGGGTGTCTGAATAATTTTTAGGGGGCAACCGGTATCTATAGCCCCATCGTGAGTAAACATTTTTCTGAATCCGTTGGCAAACTTAGATTGGAAATTTTTCCATGCAGAATCTTTGCGGTTTGCTCTTATTCCCATAACAAGAGGATAGTGGTCTGCATGTGGCAAAAGTAGGTCAAAATCTTCTGGTGTGGTTTGCAAATCGGCATCTATGTAACCGACTAATGGAGAATATGTATTATCGAACCCTGCCTTGATGGCTCCGCTCAGCCCGGTTCTTTTGTCTAACGATATATAGAAAAAATTCTTTCTTTGCAGACACTCTTTTTTTATCATTTCCAGGGAATTGTCTGCAGATCCATCATTCACAAACAGAACGCACATTCCCTTATTTTCGGAAGAATTGATATACTTGTCTAATGCATCAGCCAACATTTCTATATTCTCTTCTTCGTTAAAAACAGGAGAAATAATCGTGAGTTTGTAGTTTGCCGTTTTATTCATAAACACAAAGATAGAAATCTGTTTTGAAAAACCCTTAATATACTTTATAAAAGAAAAGAGAGGCTACCAAAACACTTTTTGGTCAGCCTCTCTCTCTGAGAGTTGGTCAGTTAATTATTTCTTAGCAGCCTCTACAGAAGCTTTTCTGAACTCTTTCATAAGTTTGCTGATTTCGAGAGCAGCTTTTCTTGCGCGTGTTCCAGCAGCCTTGTTACCCTTTACAATCTGAGCTTCAGCATCTTTGTTGAAAGCTTCGAACTGAGCCTGAATTTGATCAAATAATTTTTTCATAATCTTAAATTAAAAATAGATAAAAAATTAGTTATTGTGTTTATTACAAATAATCGTTTGCAAGTATAAAAGTAGCAAAATTTTCTACAAAAACCAAAAAAACTCCAAACCTTTAATACAAATCTGAGAAAAGCGGTTATTTTCTAAGATATGCGCCCTTAAAACTCTCTTTGAACTCTATCTTTTGGCCTGCCGATAAATTGGCTTTAGTGGTGGAAACTGCCGGCAGAGGGGGATAAAATCCCGTGCCTATATAGGAGAGGCAGGCTCCAATCAAATCTTCTTGTGGCGAAAAGTCGTGGAAGAGATCGTCATATCTGTATTCTTGTGGGGTGATACCATTGTCGTAATCGGCCTTTCCGTTGGCATTAAGGCAGTAGAAAGATACCGGCATAAAGGCATAATCAATCTGGCTGTCTGCTACGTGCTGCGGATATAGGAATACATACATTCCATTAGGTTTTCCATAAGTTTTAGAGCCTATCGTTAAAATATTCATGTATGGGCTCAAGCAGTTTATTATACACTCCGACGAAGAGGCGGTTCCGCTTCCGGTTATTATGAATAACCTATTTAGGTTAAGGGAGTTGCCATTTCTTTTTATGGCGTATTCAGTGTCTGTATGCTGTTGTTGTTTGTTGTGGCTCAATTTCAGGAACAACTTGCCATCGGCACTGGCGGGTGCCAATAGGTTTGCTATATCGTGGCAAACGCTCAAATCGCCTCCTCCGTTGTACCTAAGGTCTATGATAAGGTCTGTAACTCCTTGTTGCTTCATTTGTTGCAGGGTGTTAAGAATCTCATTCTTCATATTGAGATTAAACATAGTGTAGAGTATATAGCCAACCTTGTCTGTGGGCTGGAGTATGGCGGCATCTGCTTGTGTGTATGTTTTTGTAAGAGTTACAGAATTGCTTACAAAGGTGGTTTGTCGTAGGTTCAATTCTACAGATTCTCCCGATGTGCTCTTGAAAGTAAATCTGTTGGATTGTTTTGCTATTTCGCTATAAAAACTATTGTTTTTGATTAAGGTGGGAACATCTGTTCCTGCTATGTGCGTTAATTCATAACCTCTGGTAACTCCGGCTACAGCAAGTGGAGAATTTTTATCTACATAGCTTATAAACACTTGATAGCTTTTATAGTATTCAATTGGTTGAGACAGATGAAAACCGTATGAGGTGGAAATACCTGTGGACATGGAAAGGTAGCTCTCTCTATTCATCATCCAGCTCCAGCGGTCTTTTGTTATAAGTTTGGAACTGAAATACTTTTCTACGCTTATATTTTTCTTAGATACGGATGAAGGCATTTGGTCTTCCCAATAGTAGTAACCGTTCATCATCTGATCTATGAATTCTTTTACCACTAAGGAGTCTTTACCCATTTTGCCGTTATCGTCTTTGTCTTTGGTGGCAAGCAGAATTATGCCAGTTATGCAAGATGATAAAATAAAGGGCAAAACAACTGCCGCAGCAGATAAAATTAGCGCAGGTTTTCTGAATGTCCGTTTCATAATAATTCGTTTTGTTATTAGCAAAAGTATGCTATTTTTATTAAATTTGCTACTATGGAAGCTTTGGATAAAATTTCTTCTGCCGTAAGTTCTTTCATTTGGGGGTGGCCTATGATAATTCTTTTGTTAGGCACTCATGTTTTTCTGACAGTGCGTCTTAGGTTTCCGCAGAAAAGCATCTTTAAGGCGATAGGCATGTCTTTTCGTAAAGATAAGAATTCTACAGGAGATGTGAGCCAGTTTGGGGCTTTATCTACCTCCTTGGCAGCTACTATAGGTACCGGCAACATAATAGGAGTGGCTACTGCTGTATCGTTAGGGGGGCCGGGAGCCATACTGTGGTGTTGGATAACAGGCCTTTTGGGTATAGCCACAAAATATGGCGAGGGTTTGCTGGCTATCAAATACAGGGTAAAAACGGCTAAAGGAACAATGCTTGGCGGCCCTATGTATGCTCTTGAGCGAGGGGTGGGCAGTAAGTTCTTAGCTGTACTTTTCTGCATTTTTGCCGCCTTGGCTGCTTTTGGTATCGGAGATACGGTTCAGGCTAATGCCATTTCTACCTTGTTAGATCAGGAAGGGCTTTTTGGGCCTAATTTTACGGGTATTCCAAAGTCATATACCGGTATTGTTGTGGCGTTTATGGTTATGCTTGTTACTTTTTTTGGCATAAGGGGAATTGCAAGGGTATGTGGTTTTCTGGTGCCTTTCATGGCTATTTTCTACATATTAGGATGTCTGATTATTTTGGCTATGAACTGGAGCGTGCTGGGGCAGGCTGTATCTCTGATATGTAAGTCTGCCTTTTCGGCCAAGGCCGGTTTAGGCGGGCTTGCAGGAGCAACGGTTATGATGGCCTGCCGCTATGGTATAGCCAGAGGCCTTTTTTCAAACGAATCCGGTATGGGTTCTGCGCCTATTGCAGCGGCAGCGGCAAAAACAAAAAATCCGGTTAGACAGGCATTGGTATCTTCTACCGGAACTTTCTGGGATACGGTTGTTGTATGCGCCTTAACAGGTCTTGTTTTGGTTTCGAGTATAATTGCCAATCCTGAAATAGACTATAAAGATGGGGCAAAACTTACTCAGCTTGCCTTTGGACAAATTCCGTATGTGGGTTCTATAATTCTGACCGTTAGCCTTGTAACCTTTGCGTTTTCTACCATTTTGGGCTGGAGCTACTATGCAGAGCGCAGTGTAGAGTATTTGGCAGGCAGAAAAACGGTATTCATCTATCGTATTGTTTGGGTGGTGCTCATATATGTAGGAGCAGTTATGAACCTTACTGTTGTATGGAACTTTGCAGACATACTTAATGCTCTTATGGTTGTGCCTAACATAATTTCTCTCATATTGTTGAGCGGAGTAATTGTTTCTGAAACCAGAAAATATCTTTGGTCCGGAGAATTAGATAAAGAAACAGACGAAGAAATACCTCTTATAACCGGAAGACGGGCAGAAGATGCCGAATTAACATCAGAACCATAAGTTTTGCGTTATTTATTATGGGCAGGGTTGTATTTATAGTGAATCCCGTATCGGGAACTTCTTCCAAGATAGATATAGAAAAGCTTATAGCATCCAACTTAGATACAGCTATCTCTGAAGTAGGCATACTTAGAACCGAGTATGCCGGTCATGCCGAAACAATAGCAGCGCAGGCAGTAAAAGATGGTGCAGATATTGTTGTGGCTGTAGGCGGAGATGGTACTGTAAATGAGGTGGGTAGGGCTTTAATTGGAACAGAGGCTGCTATGGGTGTTGTTCCTATGGGGAGTGGGAACGGCCTTGCCTTGCATCTTGGAATACCTACAAAGGTAGAAGCGGCCATAAAGTTGATAAACCGTAATAGAACTCAGCTAATAGATTGCGGTATAGTAAACAGCAGGCCATTTTTTTGTACGAGCGGTGTTGGCTTTGATGCTGAGGTTAGCAAGGAGTTTGCCCGCTCTGAGCGCAGGGGGCTGTTCAGTTATGCAGAAATAGCTTTGGCCAAGTGGCGTTCGTATAAGCCAGATACCTATACTATTTATTCTTTAAACAGGCTTGGAGAAAAGAAACTTCTGTTTAACGGAGAAGCTTTTCTTGTAACCATTGCAAATGCTGCACAATGGGGTAATAATGCATATATAGCCCCCAATGCTTCTGTAACAGATGGTTTGTTAGACTTGGTAATTGTAAAATCTCTGCCGCTATGGAAAATTCCCAAGCTTGGCTGGAGTTTATTTCATAAGACCCTATACCATAATTCTAACATAGAGTCTTATAGTATGCCCGGTTTTGCCATAAGCAGGAATTTTTCTGAGTTAGCTCATATAGACGGAGATCCTGTACAAGTGGGCAGCACTCTAAATCTTAGCATACGGCCGTCTGTACTAAAAGTGTTGGTGTAGCTATCGTATAGCTTTGCTCAAGATACTTTTACTCAAACGAGTATTTCTTGCCATACTCCATCATTTGTGCAAGGTAATCATCTACATAAACTATCTTGTAGTCAACTATTTTTCCGTTCTTTTCTACAGGCACTATGTCTGGATTAACAAAGCCTTTGTATGGCTTTAAATTTAAGGCGGCATAACGCTCTAAGACCTCTTTGTGCAGGGTAGGGTCTATGTCTATTGCATATTTTTCTATGAGGTTTTTACCTGCCCTATAATCTCCCTCAGACTTGATTCTTTGAATTTCTGCAAGTAGCTCTCCAAACAAGCCTCTTAGTTTTTCGAAATCGTTGATAACAAAATATGTTTTATCGTCTTTAACTTTTTTCTCAATAACATTGTCTTTTGCTCCGTGCTCATAGGCCCACTCAGCAACGAGTTTGCGGTTTTGCATGTGCGCTTCGGTATTTTTCTTGCCGAGTTCAATTCGGGTGAACTGTGTAAACAGGCCATTGCGGATATAGGTCATATATTCAGCTTTATAGGCATCGGCATCTGGCAGAAGCCCCATCTCAATAAGCTTAGGGTCTGCAAGATAATATAGTGCAAATAGGTCTGCACGAGCTTCTTCAAGGGCAGAATTGAATTCTTTGAGAGCATTGCCTTGTACATTCGGAAGTAGCTGGCCTGAGGCATGGCCGAGGCATTCATGCAGGTCTGTGTGCAGATTACTTGTTAGTACACCAAATTTTTTGCAGAGCTCTATTTCGTTCTGATCATAAGCAAATTCTGCAAGTATGCTCTTAGGTGATTCATCGGCGGCTTTGTCGTAGGCCTCTGTAATATTGTTTATTGTTACAGATTTAGAACCATATTCTTTTCTTATCCAGCTTGCATTAGGAAGGTTGATGCCTATAGGGGTGGCCGGGTAACATGCTCCCCCAAGGGCTGTTACATTTATAACCTTGGCACTGACGCCTTTTACATTTTCTTTCTTAAACCGGTTATCCACAGGGGAATTGTCTTCGAACCATTGAGCCTGAGAGCTTATGGCTTCTGTTCGCCTGCTGGCTCCAAGATCTTTGAAATTGGCTAAGCCCTCCCAAGTTGCTTTTCGGCCGAGAGGATCGTCGTAGTCTTCTATGAATCCGTTAGTGAAATCTACTATTTTGGCACCATCATCTACCCATTGAATGTTGTAGGCGTCCCAATCTCTTAAATCTCCGGTAGTATAATATTTTACAAGAAGATCTATGGTTTTCTTCTGCCCCTCGGTTTCTGCATATTCTTTGGCTTTGTTCAGATGTTGTATGATTTTTTCTATGGATTTTGAATATAGGCCACCAAGTTTCCAAACTTGTTCTGTTATGCTTCCGTCTGCATTTTTAACGAGTTTGGAGTTAAGGCCGTAAGAGATAGGATGAGGATCTGTCTTATCTTCCATTTTGTCGTAGAAATCGTTCACCTCCTTTTGAGTAAGCCCGCCTTCGTAGAAGTTTACTGCCGAATTTGCCACCATATCTATCCTAGTGTTATTGCATCTTCTCATTGGTAGTATTTGCGGATTAAAGATTATTGGCAGAATCTGCTCGCAAAGTTCTTCTTGTCCGGTACTTACCATAAGACTTCTAAAATACTGTTCTGAGCATGCCGGCAAAAATTTGTCTTCTGCATAATGGTGATATATACCATTAGAAAAGAATACTCTCTTGGCATAAACAAGAAAATCTTTATATTCTTGAGAATCGGTATCTCCCTTATATTCGTCTATGATTTTTTCTATAATCCTTCTGATTCTCAGATTATACTTGCCCATTTGGTCGAACATAATATCGCGACCACATTTTGCCGCTTCTGAAGTGTGATATAAAAAGGCTTTATTATTGAAACTGAGCGAATCCCAATCCGGAATCTGGTAGCGCAGAATCTGAAGATCTGCAAATTCATCCACTATGTATGTGAAAGGCTTATCTTGTGTATTCTGTGTTTCTTCTTTGCAGCTTACCAGCAGAGCTGCCGTGGAGAACATAATCATAGCCATTAGTTTTTTCATAAGTATTTGGTGTTAGAATTGGTTTATTTGGTAGTTGTCTGATTCTGTTTCGGGTTTGTTGTCTGAATGGTTTTCCTGCTGTTTGTCTTTAGTGTCTTCTGCCTTGTCTTTGCCCTTGCCGTTAAAAACATCCTTTACCATGTTCACGAACTTTCCGATATAGTTTAGCGGATTGAGCATGTTTTTGAGCATTTGGTATTCTGCCGCAAGGTCTTGTTCTTTGCTCTCTATCTGGCTCTGCATCATCTGTTGTCTTATGTGCAGTTCGTTCATATTAGACATTTTGGATTCGCCGAGAAGCATTTTAGAATACATTCTAGCCATTTGATTGGCAAAGAGCTTCTTTCTGAGGCAGAATACGATAATAGCCAGTATTACAATGCCGCCCGATACACATAAAAATCCGAGGGCGGTGCTACCTAAAACTTCCCCCAAGAAAAAACCGAGCGCCATTCCTAACATCAGAATTAAAAGCCCTCCGGCTATAAGCAATATCAGATATACCAGAACTTTGTTTGTAGCCCACGACATTTTCTCTGCTCCATTGAGAGCGGCCCTGTCTATCTGCATATTTACATATTTGCGGATGGAGGTTGCAAGGTTTTCGTCGAGCGGACGAGAAAAATTATTTTTATCCATGTTGTAGAGTTTGCATGTTACGCATAGTGCTAATAAAACAAAGGTAATCAAAAATATTATAATCAGGCTTTGCCAAGAAGTGCACGCTGAGATGGGTGATGAACAATAACAGGAAAAATAGTAACTTTGCACTATGAGAAACTTTTACAAAGCAATTAAAACAGCCACAGTTGGTGTTTTGGGATTGATGCAGCTATTTCTTTTGTCTTGTTCAAAGGTGGAGCCTAAGGAGGTGGTGTTTGAAGAGAAAGACAAAACGATATTGTTGTATTTTGCCTCCAACAATAATCTTTCTATCGATGCCGCCCACAACATAGAAAAGATTGTTAATGGGTATTTGCCTGAAAATACAAATATTGTGTTGTATTGCAATAACTTCGATCTTTCTACCAAGGATATGAAAGATACTCTTACCGTGCTCGTGAATATGTACAAGGATAAGCACGGCAACAGAAGATTGGATACTCTGTATAAGTTTGCGTATATGAATTCATGTACTAAGGCTGCCATGACATCCGTAATCAAGATAACTCATACCATGTGTCCGGCAAAGAGTTATGGTCTTGTACTATGGTCGCACGGAACAGGATGGTTGCCCGCAGGATATTACACATTAGACCCTTCTACATCTTCGGCCGAAAAGTATGGTACAGGAAATTCCATTACTCAGCAGAGCCTGTCTGTCTTTCCAGGGCCTCCGGATGGAATAGACCCCTATGCCCATATGGTTAAATCATTTGGGTATGAGAAAGGTGTTGAAATGTCTATATTTGATGTGCAGGAATCTTTAGATAATATTCATTTTGACTTTATTGCAATAGATGCTTGCCTGATGGGAGGTATAGAAATAGCTTACCAACTTAAAGATAACTGTAACTACTTTATTTCTACTCCGGCAGAGATTCTTACAGATAGTTTCCCTTACGATAGGGTGATAGAGAGAATGGTAGAAGAAGATTACAACGGTGTGGCTAAAGATGTCTATGATTATTATAATGCTCTTTCCGGAGACTATCATTCAGTTACTATAGCTACGATTAAATGCTCAGAGTTAGAAAACGTTGCGCAAGAGGCTGCTCAGCTTTTTGCAACCTACAGAGATAATATACCTGCTCTTGACATAACAAAAGTGCAGCGTTACTTTAGGTATAACGACCACTGGTTCTACGATTTGAATGATTATCTCGATAATCTTTGCGGAAAGAGCGAAACTGTAGCCTTTAGGGCGGCACTTGAGAAAGCGGTTACAGCCAAATATACTACGGGAAGGATGATTAATTTAGTGATAGATCCTGCCAAGTTTTCGGGTCTGAGTAGCTATATAAACAAACCGGTTGAAAGCGAGCTTACCTCTTACTACAAACGATATAATTGGAATGAGGTTGTAAAGATGATACCTTAGTAGCATGTACTTTTGGCTTTAGCATAAAAAAATAGCAGACCAAAATCCGGTCTGCTATTTTTTTATAGGCAATAGCTTTACTTTTTGAAGAAGCGGCCGTACAAGCCCTCAAAGCCTTGTCCGTGACGAGCCTCATCTTTGCACATTTCGTGAACGGTATCGTGAATGGCATCGTAGTTGAGCTGCTTTGCCTTGGTTGCAATGTCTTTCTTGCCGGCGCAGGCCCCTCTTTCTGCTTCTATTCTCTTTTCCAAGTTGGTTTTGGTGTCCCATACCATTTCGCCCATGAGTTCACAGAATTTTGCTGCATGTTCAGCCTCTTCCCACGCATATCTCTTAAAGGCTTCTGCTATTTCAGGATAACCCTCTCTATCTGCCTGACGACTCATGGCAAGATACATTCCAACTTCAGTGCATTCGCCAACAAAGTTTGCTTTTAATCCTTCCCATATTTCAGGATCGCAGCCTTTAGCTACCCCAATGACATGTTCATCGGCCCAACCCTTTCCGGCTTCATTTTCTACAACTTCTACGAATTTCTCTCTTGGAGCTTTGCATTGAGGGCACCTTTCCGGCGCTTCTGAACCTTCGTGGATATATCCACATACAGTACATCTGAATTTCTTGTTCATAATTAAATGTGTTAGTTATATTAATACTATACGTTAGTTCTAACTTGATAATCAAAGTTAGTAAAGTTCCAAATAACCTGCAAAGTTTATGCCACTGCAAAAATGTAAAGTCAAAATCAGTTTAGAGCATATGATATTTGCCTCAAATATGAAGTTACGCAATTAAAAACACCTACGCGAAAATTCTTTATAGTCTCTTTTTATGGCCTTTTTTTGCGTCTGCTTAACTGCAAATTCATGCCAATTTGTCAATCTGCCATTCGCAAATTCAACATAGAAGTGCAACGTTTTTTGCAGCGCAAAACTTTTTACCTATATTTGCCCCGCATTTTTGCCCGGCCTTGCCGAGCTCGGTGCAATGGGGTCTGGATATGCCAGACTGAGTAACACTTAAATTTTAATAATTATGCAAACAATTACTTTAAACGCTTCCGAGAGAAAGATCGGAACAAAGCAGGATCTTAAAAAAATCCGCAGAGCAGGCAATGTTCCTTGCATTATTTATGGTAACGGCACTCAGCATCTTGATATTGCAATTGCCCTATCAGACATTAAAAAGATAACAGACACTCCAAAGTCTTATATAGTTCACATCAACTTGAATGGAGCTGTGCATCCTTGTATTCTTCACGATGCTCAGTATGACCCTATTACAGACGATGCTATACATGTAGATTTTTTAGCGATTTCTGAAAACAAACCAGTGGATATAGCTATTCCTGTAAATATCTTCGGTAATGCAGAAGGTGTAAAACAGGGTGGTCGTCTTAGAGTTGGTGTAAGAAAGGTTAAGGTGTGTGGTCCGCTGGATAAACTGCCTGATCAGATAGATATAGATATTACTTCTTTAGGCGTAGGTAAGGCAATATATGCCGGTGAACTCTCGGTAGAACACTGCAAGGTAACTTCTCCAAAGAAGCTGATGGTATGCGAAATTAAGCGTACTCGTGCTGCAGTAGCTGCCGCTGCTGCTGAAGCAGAAAATGCTGAGGCCGCCAAGTAATAGCAGATAAGAGCGTGTGCTTTGCCTAATTTTACCGGAAGCAAAATACTATGGCAGGAAAGTATCTCATAGCAGGCTTGGGGAATATTGGTGCAGAGTATGTAGAAACACGTCATAATGTAGGTTTTATGGTGCTGGATTTTCTCGCAGAGGAGTCCGGCACCGTTTTTAATATAGACCGCTTGGGCTATATAGCGGAACTCTCGTACCGAGGCAGCAAACTTCTTTTACTAAAGCCATCTACTTACATGAATCTTAGCGGAAAAGCTGTAGATTACTGGGTTAAAAAAGAAAATATACCAATTGAGAATTTGTTAGTAATATGCGACGATTTGGCCATACCTTTTGGTAGTGTAAGAATGCGTCGTAAGGGGAGTAGTGGCGGACATAATGGTCTTGAAAATATAAATCAAATTTTAGGTACATCTGATTACAGCCGAATTAGAGTAGGTATAGGTAATGATTTCCAGCGCGGAGGTCAGATAGATTATGTGCTCGGGAAAATTGTTGGAGAGGAAAAAGA
Source organism: uncultured Bacteroidales bacterium (assembly GCA_900322025.1). GTDB lineage: Bacteria > Bacteroidota > Bacteroidia > Bacteroidales > UBA932 > Egerieousia. The sequence goes on from ONYJ01000223.1 coordinate 11,642, forward strand.
AAAACTGCCGGCTGTATTAAAGAGAGCCGCACAAGGGGTAAAAGATTTTACTTTTATGGGTGCCGACAGGGCAATGAATATTTGCAATACGGAGCCTAAACCTCCTAAGAATAACGCCTTGAGTGATAATACTTTGGAGTAAAGCCTTATTCCGTATCTTCTACTACATACACATCCTCGTCTTGTTGGTGAAAGAAATACTGTTCGCGAGCAAACTTTTCTAAGGAATCTTTGTTGGAGGCGAGTTCTTTTAGTTTTTCTTCTGCTTGCTGTATAGCGTTTTTGTAGTATGCTTTTTCTCTGTTTTGGGTAGCGAGTTGTTTGAGGTCTTTATACCATACAATCAGATTGTTGGTGTCCAGAAAAAAAATCCATATCAGAAACAATGCGGTGGTAAGGATATACTTGTTCTTTACCACTTTTAATACCTGTTTTATTACAGGCGTTTCTTGCAGATTCTTTAAAAGACCCATTGTTTTTTTTTATTAAATTTGTCTCAAATAAACAATACAAATTTAAGAAATATAATGAAACCTGTACTTTTGATTATGGCTGCCGGCATGGGTAGCAGATATGGAGGCCTTAAACAGTTAGACGGGGTAGGCCCAAGTGGCGAAACTATCATGGACTTTTCTGTCTATGATGCAATTGAGAGCGGTTTTGGGGAAGTTGTGTTTGTTGTTAGGAAAAAATTCCAAGCTGAGTTTGAAGATAAAGTTGCCTCAAAGTATAAAAACAGAGTAAAATATACTATAGTTACTCAGGAACCGGATAATCTGCCTTCCGGCTTTTCTCCAGAAGTTCCGAGAGAGAAGCCTTGGGGTACAGGGCAGGCCGTCTTGGCTGCAAAAGATGTTATATCAAAGCCTTTTGCCGTAATAAATTCAGACGATTTCTATGGCAGAGAATCTTTCCGTACCATAGGTGCTTACCTTTCCAATCCAGATTTGAAGCAAGGGGAGTTTTGTATGGTGGGCTTTTATCTGAATAATACTTTGAGCGAGTCTGGCAGTGTTTCCAGAGGTATTTGTACAACAGACCAAAGCGGCTATTTATTGAAAGTAGAGGAACATACAAATATCCGTAAAGAAGTCTCCGGTATTCTGGGTGTGGGAATGGATGGTGTTGAGCATATCTTGCAGCCGGAAACCTATACCTCCATGAATATGTGGGGTTTTACGCTTAACTATATGATAGAAACAGAAAAACAGTTTGTGGAATTTCTGACACAGAATCTAAACGATCCAAAAAAGGAGTTCTATGTACCTTCTGCTGTCAGCAGAATGATAGCAGACAATACTGCTTCTGTTAAGGTGCTATCTACTCCATCTTCTTGGTTTGGGGTAACATATAAAGAAGACAGAGAAAAAGTTGTAGCCAAGCTTAGGCAGATGGCCTCAGAGGGTGTTTATCCTTCTCCTTTATTTTGATATTTAACCAGTTCTAATATTTTGCCAATAGAGTTTTGAATTATGAAGTCTATAACAGGAATTCCTAAATATTTTCTTCCAAATCTTGGAATGGGATGGCTTACCGTACTTATGATGTTGCCCAGCTCCATTTTTGCTGTTTTGGTAGTAGTTTTGCTAAATGTAGCATTGTATGGAAAGGTTTCTGAAAGCTTGTTCGATTCCGGTGGAGGCCCTCTCCTCTATGCTTTGTGCATGTTTTTTCCTATACTGTTTGTATTTATCATGGGTATTGTCAGGCGGCGAAATCCGCTGGTTGCTCCGGTAAAGATAAATCAGCCTCATTTTGGGAAAGTAAATCCCTTGATTTTAGGTGTAATACTTATAGTGCTTCTGACTGCTGTAGGTTGGATGATAGCTCCTGTGTCAGACCTTATAGAAATTCCGGATGTTTTTAAAAAAATGTTTGAGAATATTAGAACTGATACGTTTAGTATTTTTCTGACTACGGCATTCATGGCACCTATTATAGAAGAGTTCTTATGTAGAGGGGTGTTGGCTCGCGGCCTATATGCAACATCCTCGCCAACGAGTGGAATCGTGTGGTCTGCCATAATGTTTTCTGTAATGCATTTGAATTTATACCAAATGCTGTCGGCCTTTGTGGCAGGTTTACTTTTTGCGTGGATTTACTATAGAACGCATAGTATTTGGATAGTTATTTTTGGACATTTTATGGTTAACGCCTCCAGCCTTACTATGGCCTATATATATCCCGAATATAGCTTAATGTCTTCCAAGGAATATATAATTCACGAAACCGGCAATGTGGTTTGGTATTGGATTCTTTTTGCAGGTGGAACCATTATTACCGTAGCCCTTATAGCACTACTCAATAAGCTGTTACCTAAGAATATAACAAGCTTTACCCCACAGCCGGTAATTATAGCCTCAAAAGAAGATAACGCAAATCTTACGAGTGTATAGTATTAGAAGCTTCAAAATAGATTATAACTTAGGTTTCCATGAAGAAAATATATCCACTTCTATTTAGTGCGGAATGTGCACCGGACAGCAAAGTAGAAAACGGTTTTCTCAAAGACAATACCTTGGATGAGGTAATCGAAACATATATGGGTAATTTGTTAGGCGATTCTGTATTCCGATATTTCCGAGGGAATTTACCGGTTTGTGCACGAATTGTCTTACAGCACAAAAGGGGGCCTATAGTGGTATCGCCGGATAATCAGGTGGCAATGAGCAGATACGGGTGTTGGGGCAAGGAACGAGTTATCTATATCTTGGGAGCCAAGAAAGAAGCTTCTATATATATAGGTTTTCAGAAAAATATATCAGCTTCAGACATTTACGAGCGTTGTATAACCGGAAATATACTCGAAGCCATGAACGAGATAGAGCCGGATGAGGGAGAAACCTTCTACATAGCAGCCGGAGTACCTTTTTGTATAGGAGCAGGCGTGGAGTATGCAGAAATATCGCAGAACTCACCGGCAGACTTTGATATTCAGAAGATGGAAGACTTGGTAGAAGTTTTAGACTATATAAATATAGGCGCATATTTGCCGCAATATGTAGCTCCGGAAGAAACAATGTTCAGGGTGGAGCGAGTAGCCATAACCAAGCCGCAGAACATAGCCCCTGATGAGGCCGAAAGTTTTATGCTGTTTATAAATCTTGATTCTCCTTTGTGTGTGCAAGCCAAAGATATAAGACATTCTGCAGCAGATTCTGAGAATAGCGTGATAATGAAAAAAAATGAGTTGTTGCTTGTACCTCACGACATTTCCTCTCTTACCATATCTCCTGAACAGGGTAGCGAAGGTGTGGCTTTTCTACGAGTTTATTTACAAGATATTCCACAGTTAGATACCTCAACGCTCAAAGAAGAAGATGATCAGTCTGCTGAACATCATCACAAAGGAGGATGTGATTGCGGGCATGAACACACTCATTTTAACTGATATTCAGTGTGGTTAGTCCTTTTAGATACGGTTTATGGAAAGCATAAGGATAGACAAGTTTTTGTGGGCAATAAGGGTTTTCAAAACCCGTTCAGATGCGGCTGAGGCCTGTCGTAGCGGAAAGGTATCTATAAATGGCTGCGTGGTAAAGTCTGCAAAGGAAGTAAAGAAGGGCGATACTATAGCAGTTAGAAAGGGGGCCGTCCACTATAGCTACATAGTGGTTGAACCCATAGATAAAAGGCAGGGCGCCAAGCTTGTAAGCATGTATGCCACAGATATAACTCCACAGGCGGAACTAGACAAACTGGCGGCTCCGATAGAGACTATATTTCTTAAAAGAGAAAGAGGCAGCGGCCGTCCTACAAAGAAAGAACGTCGCGACTTGGACAATCTCTTATTCGGGCCTTAAACTCCTGTATAGTTTTGCGGAGTAACGGCCAACATTTCTTTTTTTACACTTTCTTTTACCTTTAGTGTTTTTATAAACTCGGCAATACTCTCTCTGGTTACTTTTGAATTTACTCTTGTGAGTTCTTTCAGAGTTTCGTATGGGTGCGGATAGCCCTCTCTTCTCAATATGGTTTGCAGAGCTTCTGCAACTACGGCCCAGTTGTCTTCTAAATCTGAATTTAGTTTTTCTTTATTGAGAATTAGTTTGTCCAAACCTTTGTGTAAAGATTTTAGTGCAATGATAGTGTGAGCAATAGGTACTCCTATGTTACGGAGAACTGTAGAGTCTGTAAGATCTCTTTGCATTCTGGAAACCGGTAATTTTGAACTCAGATGTTCAAATATGGCATTAGCTATTCCAAGGTTGCCCTCTGCATTTTCAAAGTCTATCGGATTTACTTTATGTGGCATGGCCGAAGAACCAACTTCACCGGCTTTAATCTTTTGCTTGAAGTATTCCATAGAGATGTATGTCCATACATCTCTACACAAATCTATCAGTATGGTATTTATTCTTTTAAGATTATCAAACAAGGCCGCTAAATTATCGTAGTGCTCTATTTGAGTGGTCGGGTATGAGCGTGTAAGGCCGAATGCCCTCATCTGAAAGTCTTTAGCAAACTTGTTCCAGTCTATCTTAGGGTAGGCTACTTTATGGGCATTCATGCCTCCGGTAGCTCCTCCGAATTTAGATGAATAGGGTACTGTTTTTAGGAGCTTTAGTTGTTTCTCGATTCTTTCTGTAAACACATTCAATTCTTTGCCTAAGCGTGTTGGAGATGCCGGCTGCCC
>ONYJ01000219.1 GCA_900322025.1 uncultured Bacteroidales bacterium
GTATAGATATTTAGATAATGGTCAAACTTAATAAGCAAGCTTCCATCAGAAAGTTTTTCATAGTCATCTTCGCCGAGTATGAAATTACCTTTGGAATCGAAGAAATAATTATAATCGAATAGTTTAATTATTCCATCTTCTACTATGTTGCCATCCCAATCGAATTCAGGCTGAACCCAAGGGTAGTTGGATGGATCGTTAAACTCTGCTCTTACCACTGACTGGGCTTGAGAATCCAAGGTAGAATATATGCTTAATCCGCCTTGGTAAACAGTACTAAAGGCAGCATCATAATCCATATTCTTTTCCGTCATTAAATCGTCAATAACCTCGGATATACAATAGTCGGCAAAATATGCAGCATTGCTGTCGTATGTCTCAAAATCAGGGTCAAGCATATCCATTAAGGATACTTTGACAGCTTCGTCATGTTGAGCTTGAGTAATATAGCCTTGATCCAGCATCAAAGCAAGACAAAGTTCTCTTCTGTCTTTGCTCTTGTCGTTTACTATATATACACCGTCAGTGGTTTCGTGTAGAGCAACATCAGGATAAGAAGCAGCTGTTCCGCCTTCAATAAAGATAATGAACTGGTAATTATCCGGCTGTTGGGGTAGGGTGGCAAGGGCCGCAGATTCAGCCAGGGTTAAATCTCTAACTGATTTGTTGAAATAGTTCTGGGCAGCCGTTTCAATACCGAAACAGTTATATCCAAAATAGATGGCGTTAAGATATGCCTGGATAATTTCGTCTTTTGACAGTTCTTTTTCTATTCTGAGGGCGTAGTAAGCCTCTCTAATTTTACGTTTGTAGTCATAATCAAATTGAGACTCTTGCAAATAGATGTTTCTTGCCAGCTGCTGGGTAATGGTACTTGTACCACTAATACCGCCACCTCTTAAGAAAGCATCTCTAAGGGCACCGAAGATACGTATGATATTAAAACCGTGGTGTTCACGGAAGGTCTTATCTTCCAGTGCTATAAAGGCATTTTTTAGGTGGTCCGGCATTTGATCAACAGTAGCCAAATCACGTTTAAATCCAAAGTAAATCATATCGATTTCTTTACCTTGGTCGTCGTACATTCTAGTAGATTCCGAAAGCTGATCGAAAATACTTTGGGGGTTAACCGGCGGGGTAGTTCTGATAATGGAATATACGTAGGCGCATCCAACTAATACTGTTAAAAATATTAGGCAGAGCATAAGTACAACAAAACGCTTAAACCATTTCCAGAAGGTCCTTTTCCCGGATTTCTCTTTTTTATCAGAGCTTTTCCTAGGCTTATTATCGTTATTTATGCTTGAATTTGCACGGGAACGCTGTCTGCTTCTTGAAGGACGAGAAGCATTGGACCTTGTATAATTTCTTCTGCCTGAATATGTTGAGCCTGCTACCTCTGAGGCTGGAGCCTCACTGGTTCGACTTGTTTCTGTAGAGGAAACAAAGGATGGAGTAGTAGCTCTAGGGGGCACATCAAAAGATGGCTCCTTTTTCTCGGCAGCTTCTTTAATCTGTGCAAGTTCCTCAGGACTTACAATTCTAGTGTTTTTGTTCATATCGAATTCTGATTTGTTCATATTTCAACCCTTTCAAAAATAACGATACGGCATCTATTATACCACAAATAGTCTTCAGGCGATAGAAATAAGTAAGATTCTTTTGATATTGGTAAAAAGAAACTTTATTTACAAAATTACATATTTATGGTAAATTTTCTCAATTTGATATATAATTTTTATGTGAATTCATAAATGATTAGGCTAATTAAGGCCTATGTTTGTCTATCCTCTTATTTACAGAAGAAAACTGTTAATATCTGCAATTCTTGTATTTTTGGGTGTCTATACATATGGCATTGCCATAAAGAATTTGTTTCATCCGGTTAAAACCCTTATTTTGGTGACAGTGGTTGCAGTCTTTGTTATATTGTTTATTCACGTCCTTGGGCTAAGGAAGCGGCTTATAATATTGTTTCTATTGGGAGTAATTGTAATGGGACTATGGACTAATTCTTATTACAACAGTATTGAAACAGGTAATCATAGAGGTGTAATAACGGCTTACAGTGAAACAGAATATGGCGTTAGATATACCTGTAGGTTTTTTCTTGATAACAAATTAGATAAAGATTTTTATTTATATTCAAAAAACCCTGATACTAATCCCAAAATAATGTTAGGAGAGATCATTGCCTTTTCCTCAAACTTATCACTTCCAAATAAACACAGTAATCCCAGAAC
>ONYJ01000218.1 GCA_900322025.1 uncultured Bacteroidales bacterium
CTGCGCCCTTCCTTTCCAGATACGCAGAAAAAGTTAGAAGAGCTTGTTTATTAATCAGATTGCTTCAAGAACCTTTGTAAGTTCCTCTGCGAGGGATGTATTGTAACCCTGAGAGTAATAAACCACACGCCCAAAACTATCGCAGAGAGCTATAACAGGCAGAATATCGCCACTCTTGCTACAGGCCGCCGCCAGCATCTTTCTTACCATATCCTCCTTGTCTGTTCCGGCAATGAGATTTTTTATGTTTTCAGGTTTTGCCTGTCCGAGTACCACAACCTTTAAACCCTTATTGTTCAAAAGAGAAGCAATAGACGTCAGCTGTCTTACTGCATGTGTAGTAGGCTCATCCTTAGCCCCAAGACATGCTACCAGAAAATACCCTCTGCCTGTCTGAGACAGCAAAGAAACAGCCTCGCCGTCTTTCAAAAATTCTTGTTGAGGATTCATATTACCGATTACCTCTACTTTCTGCTCAGATTGCCTGAAATATGTCTGGATATCAACTTTCTCGTTCTCCGAAACAGAGAAAAAATCTATATGAGTAAGAATACTTCCATCCGCTAATCTATTGCCGGTTGTGAGCATATAATACCCTGCATCTAAAGAATAAGCAGAGGCAAACATTTTACCAAAAGGCATATCGTTATCTTCATCTAAAGAAAGCAATGCTGCCTTGCTCCCATTCAGCTTAGATATAGTAAAATGTCTGTAATACAACGGATTTACAGATTTTTGTTTATTAGCATTCAAGACCTTATCGGTTATTGTTGCCATAAGTAATCCTTGAGGAGCCGGCTTGCCGGTATGAAGATCTATCCAAGCCCCATCTTTCATATACTGCGCCTTACCGGTAGTTTCCTCCAGCCTCGCCTCATATCCTTTTGTTCGGCATAATGCAACAAAAAATATATCCTTGGAAAGCGGATCGGCTTTTCTGTAGTTCCACACCGCAATAGGCGGAATCCTAAGCCTCTGGGGATTGTCGGTGGAATCTGTTTCTATGTTATCCTCTACCCACTCAGCAATTTCTTCGGCAGAGTTAAATACCAGTCCTTTACCTATTTCGGCAAAATATGGGCGCAAAAATTCCAGTTCAACCCTTGGACAATCGCGATACTTAGAAAAAGACCTGCCTGAATGAAGCAGCGCATCTGTAAGAACTGCAAAAGTAACATCGTTCTTATCTTTCTCAGATAAGGAAGATAACAGCTGCTCATATATCATAGGATCTACTAACGCCGGATTGGCTTGTATCAAGCTGTCTGAAAAGTTTTTGAATGCCTCCAAAACCCGTGTATTCCCTTTGGGCCTTGCCTCCCTCATCTGATTCTCCTTTTCAAAGCGCAGCTTATTTTCTGCAATTTCCGCTTCGGTTGCCGCAGCCGGCAACGGATTCTCCGCAGGCGGTACAATATCGAAATCAAAGGAGTATCTCTCCCCTACTTTTTTATCCAGAACAATTACAATATCCTCGCTCCCAACATTATCATTATCTGCCGCATAAGTTTTATTCTCATCATATAGTACAATATTGTCTTTTGCAGCCTTGGCAATGCCGAAAAGCTCACCTTTTGAGGCCATTATCAACATATCTCCCATGCCCGTAGAAAGCGCAGCCTTACCGTATGAAGATGTTTTATATGTTGCTACTGTATAAAACTCAGCATAGTTATAAATCTTAAACGAAACTTCTGCATCTTCTACTGCATTCCCATCCTTGTCTCTAACAGTAACAATTCTCTTGGCAGTAGGAACATAACCGCGAGTAACATTGATTTCTGTGTATGCCGGAGTTTTAAAGATTACCTCTTCAGGCCCATCGTAGCCCTTGCCAAAAACACGGGTATGCAGCAATAACGCTCTGGATACAGGTGCATTAAACCAAGCCATATCTAACTTAGGCTCCGGCTCGCAAGCCCCTATAAAATGCCATTTGCCATCTACCAGTGCCTCCACCCAAGCATGGTTGTCGTCAGTGTGCGCCCACCTTGGCGTGTAAACCTGACGTGCCGGAATACCTGCTGCTCTCAGAGCAGATACAGTAAGTACAGATTCTTCTCCACATCTGCCATAGCCCTTACGAATGGTTGCCATTGGAGAAGAAGTTCTTCCATCTGATGGCTGGTAAGTTGCCATCTCATGACACCAGTGATTTATTTCCAAAACCGCCTGCTCCATACTCAACCCCTTAACACGCCTACACAGCGTATCGGCATATTCCGTTCTAAAATCATCTAATGTCTCGTTGTTTACCCTAAGCGGCAATACAAAATATCTGAAATCTCGCTCAGAAATATCCCAGCCCATTTCTTTTCTTACTTCAAGTGTCTTATTTATGTTAGCACGCCAAAAACTCTCTTCATAGGTCATCCGATCTGCAGAAGACATATTTTC
>ONYJ01000217.1 GCA_900322025.1 uncultured Bacteroidales bacterium
AGAGGAGAGAAAATGAATATTGCTTTGATTATTGCCGGAGGATCCGGCCAAAGGATGCATCAGAATATTCCTAAACAGTTTTTGACAGTAAACGAGAAGCCTGTTATTGTTTATACTCTGCAGGCATTTCAGAATCATCCGGATATAGATGCAATAGCTGTTGTCTGCATTTCAGGCTGGGAACAAGTATTACAGGCTTATGCTGACCAGTTTAATGTAACTAAATTGAAATATATTATTCCTGGTGGAAAAAATGGACAGGATTCTATAAGAAATGGTGTTTATGAACTAGAAAAGCATTTTCAAAAAGAAGATGTTGTTCTTATCCATGATGCCATAAGACCTATGGTTTCTAATGAGATTATTTCCGATTGTATCGTAAAAACACGGCAGTATGGATGTGCCATTGCTACTATTCCCTGTGCAGAAGCTATGTTGGAGACTTCAGACGGTATCGTTTCTACCGGAAGCTATCCAAGAGACCGTTTAAAGAGGACACAAACGCCTCAAGGCTTTTTCTTGGGTGATATTTGCAATTTGCATAGAGAAGCTTTAAGAAAAGGGATTACCAATTCTGTAGCATCGTGTACACTTATGGTTGAAATGGGGAAGCAGGTTTACTTTTCTGCAGGATCCGAAAAAAACATTAAATTAACAACCGTGGAAGATATAGATATTTTCAAGGCGCTGCTTATTGCTAAGCGGTCAGATTGGCTAAAGTAATTGCTGTTATATTAATTACGAATGGAGATTACCTAATGCTTGAAGAACTTAAAAATATGGTTTGTGATGCTAATAAACGGCTTGAAACATATCAATTGGTCACTTTTACTTGGGGAAATGTGAGTGGATTTGACTATGCAACAGGTTTGGTCGTTATTAAGCCGAGTGGAGTACCGTATAAGTCTTTAACTCCGGATATGATGGTTGTTGTTAATCTTGCTGGAAAAGTTATTGAAGGTGATTTGCGTCCTTCTTCAGATACCCCAACACATGTACTCTTATATCGTAAATGGGGGAACATTGGTGGGATAGTACATACTCATTCGACTTTTGCTACTTCCTGGGCGCAGGCTGGGCGTGATATTCCCTGCTATGGAACAACACAGGCAGATTACTTTTTCGGAAGTATTCCTTGTACGAGAGCTTTAAGCCAAAAGGAAGTAGAGTCTGCCTATGAGGAAAATACCGGGCGTGTCATTCTTGAAAGGTTTAAAAATCTTGACTGGTTGGCAATTCCCGGTACACTTTGTGAAAATCATGGTGTGTTCAGCTGGGGAAAAAATCCTAATGAAGCTTTATATCATGCAAAAGTTATAGAAGAAGTAGCACATATGGCTACTATTTCTGAATTTTTAAATCCAAATATCAAAGAAGTACCTCAATTTTTGCTGGATAAACATTATGGTAGAAAACATGGCCCTCATGCATATTATGGGCAAGAATAGAATTTAATGGAGAATTAGAAATGCTGCTTTATACGGACGAGTATTGGAATGATGTAGATGCAGTGTCTAAATGTATTCCGAATATCGACAAGTTGCGCGGACGTACGATACTCATTACAGGAGCTACAGGCATGATTGGCTCTGCTGTTGTAGAAATACTTCTTCATATGAATCATACACGAAATTTTCACACGAAAGTTATTTTAGCAGGAAGAAGCAGGAGTCGTATTGCTAAGAGATTTCAACTCCTTGTGAATAATGGAGATTTTTCTTTCTTATATTATGATGCTGATAAGGGGAATCTGAATACTGGCACATTGAAACCGGATTTTATAATTCATGCAGCCAGTCCTGCCGATCCACATTCATTTGCAACAAAGCCGGTTGAAACTATGCTTGCTAATATAAGTGGTTTAGTGGGCCTTTTGGATATTTTGAAGATGAATCGAAGCGGACGTCTGCTGTATTTATCATCAAGCGAGGTGTATGGAAAGACTGGTTTGAGTCAGCCTTTTTCAGAGGGAGATTATGGATATGTTGATATCCTGAATTTCCGTGCATGTTATCCATCGGCTAAAAGAGCAGCAGAAACCCTATGTTCCTCATATAGAAAAGAATATGGAGTTGATTTTGTTGTGGCGAGACCTGGACATGTATATGGGCCTTCAATTAAAGACGATGATAGCAGAGTCTCTGCCGAGTTTACTAGATGCGCAGTGAATCATAGACCATTGGTGCTAAAGAGTAGCGGATTACAGCTAAGATCCTATTGCTATACGTTAGACTGCGGGTCAGCTATATTGTCGATTTTGCT
>ONYJ01000216.1 GCA_900322025.1 uncultured Bacteroidales bacterium
CGAAATAACATTTCCGTTCAAACGCTATCAGATACAGCCTGTGTGGCGGGCAGACCGTCCACAGAAAGGCCGTTATCGCGAATTTTATCAATGCGATGTAGATGTAATAGGCTCCAATTCTTTGCTTAACGAGCTGGAACTGGTGCAAATAGTGGATGATGTTTTTAGAGCGTTTGGAATAAATATATGCATTAAAGTAAATAACCGCAAGATTCTTAGCGGTTTAGCAGAGGTAATGGGTTTTCCCGATAAACTTGTGGAGATAACCGTTGCCATGGATAAGATAGATAAGATTGGTATTGAGGCTGTTAAAGAAGAAATGCTGGCCAGAGGTATAGACGAGAAAGGTTTTTCTGTTTTGGAACCAGTATTGTCATTCAAAGGCACAACAGCGCAGAAGTTAGTCCTAATTGGAGATGTAGTGGCAGGTAGCAGTACTGGATGTGCCGGAGTAGAAGAACTGAAGGCCTTGTTTAACTTGATAGATGAAGCCCAGATTTCTCAACAGGTAGAGATAGATCTTTCTTTGGCACGCGGGCTGAACTATTATACGGGAGCCATTTTTGAGGTTAAGGCTTTAGATTTTGCCATAGGTAGCATCTGTGGCGGTGGCAGATACGATAATCTTACAGGAATCTTTGGTTTGCCAGATGTATCTGGAGTAGGTATATCGTTTGGAGCAGATCGAATCTACGATGTGTTGTTGGGCTTGGAGAAGTTTCCTAAGGAGGCTATCGGAGGAACCAAAGTGCTACTGTCTAACTTAGATGAGGCTTCTGCGGCATACCTGTTGCCTTTGGCTAACAGGCTGAGAAAGAATAATATCAGTTGCGAACTATATCCAGATGTGGCAAAGCTTAAAAAGCAGTTTGAGTATGCCCAAAAGAATTCTATACCATATTTTGTGATAGCGGGCGAAAGCGAGGTTAATGCCGGTACCGTTAATATCAAGAATCTTATAACCGGCGAACAAATTACGGTTCCTTTAGCGGAGGCTCATGTAAGCTGCCAGTGGTAGATGGATTGTTTTCTGCGTAGCAGAAGATTTGTTGTTTGTCGTTTTTGCGTATTAGCTGCAGAATTTTGTAAGGGGGTGGGCTGTCTTGTGTTAAGTTTATGCTCTTTTAAGATAGTTTGGATATTAGAGAATAATTGTTATCTTTGCAAGCCAATACCGCGGGGTAGAGCAGTTGGTAGCTCGTCGGGCTCATAACCCGGAGGTCAGAGGTTCGAGTCCTCTCCCCGCTACTAAATAGGACAAGTCGCAGGATTTGTCCTTTTTTTGTGCTCCTTCGTTTCCGTAACTTGTTGATATTTAAGATATTTTTCCCATGAAGGGGGTCATCTCTTGAGTTCGAAATCTGCGTTTTTCATGGTCCCAATATGCACCCATCGGAAAGACCAATTTTTGGATTTTCTGACAGACTCCATAGTCCATTTCTTCCCAATAAGTGCCTAATTTAGAGCAAGTTGGCAACATTTCTTCTGTGTGCTTTGCCAAGTTCGAAATGCTTTCCTCGTATTGAGCGAGTTCTCCCCTTGCAGAGTCAAGTTCTTTCTCCAATTCGGTCTTTCTTTTCTCATAGACGAGTCTGTCAATATCCCCACCGATAAAACGCCTAACAACGTTATCTATCTTTGTTTGTAGTGTTGAAATGTTCTTCAGGACAGCCGTCCGATTATCAAGATTTTTTATTTCTTTCTCCCCGAACTTCCACTCAGCAATAGCAATAACCAAAGGACTCAGCTCGTCCTTGATGTTCAAACCATTTAATATCTCTGCGTATTTATCGTGTACTTCTTCAGCGGTTATATTGGTCTTACACCCTTTCTCAGGGCACTTATAGTACTTATGACCTTTTGTTGCATACCATCTCAAATCCTTTACCGAGGCTCGATAATTCCGGGGTGCTTTTACCTTTGCAGAAAAAAATGTACATTTGGTTTTATAAACAATGATGTTTGTTTTCTGAATATACATTAATAGACATTAATGCATTATAACTGGTATTATTTACGGAGAATAATTATGCGCTGGCTTCTTGCAATGGGGCTTTTGTGTGCTTTGTCTATTCTTGTAATGTGCCTTACTTTCAAAGAATATAGCCGTTCCGCTACTATATGTCTTCTGCCTGCAAATGGGGGCGATTCTGCGGCGGTTAGTATTGCTTCTGAATTAAGGTCTTCATATATGGCCAAAGGGGCAGTTTTGAGTGCAATGGATGGGGATTTCTCGGAACTCTTGGCAAGGAGTCTCACCGAGCATACAGCGGAAATAGATTCTCAGCTTCGTTCTTTTAATTTGGATAAAAGTTTATTAGGAATGAAGAAGCTATGCACCCAAGCTTCCGATAATAAGATTCTGATGACCTATTTTTCATACGATTCTGTGGCCGTAGCCAAAGTGTTTGCATATTACTTTGCTAAAGCCAAAGAGTTAATTCCGGAAGGCTTCTCTTTTGAGGCAAAGGATATAACCTCTCAAACTACTCTGCCTTGGCGGACCTCTGTACTGGTTTTTATTTTTCTTGTTCTGGTTGGAGTATTGTGTTGTACAGTAGCCTTTATTACTATGCGTAAATTTTATAAGATGCATGGTTTCAGGAAATTAAAGGATGTTAGTAGGGTGGCCGGAAGCGGTTTGTTGGGTGTAGTGGAGAATATATCTCCGTTTAAGGGGAAATATGTTAATTCTTTAAAATGGAAGTATGAATCGGAGGATATAGTTTGCAATATTTCAGAATGTATTAACTCTTCCGATGTTACCCTGATAAACTTCCTGTGCCTCACAGAATCAGACATTCATAAGTTAAAAAGATGTGGTGTTCTGAATAAAAAAAAAAAAAAATGCAGGGTGCGTATTTTGGAAGTTGGTTGCAATGTGGAAG
>ONYJ01000215.1 GCA_900322025.1 uncultured Bacteroidales bacterium
GAACATCAAACGTCTTATGGATATCGGATGTTACAGAGGTATCCGTCATAGACTAGGTCTGCCTGTAAGAGGGCAAAGTACTAAGAATAACGCCCGTACAAGAAAGGGAAAGAAGAAGACCGTTGCAAACAAGAAGAAAGCAACTAAATAATTAGACTTAGATTATGGCAAAGAAAGTAGCTTCAAACAGAAAGAGAGTTGTAAAGGTAGATGCTTTTGGCCAGGCTCATATATCATCTACATTCAACAACGTTATAGTTACGCTGACCAATCTGAAAGGTCAGGTAATAAGTTGGTCTTCAGCCGGAAAAATGGGCTTCAGAGGATCAAAGAAAAACACTCCCTACGCAGCTCAGGTTGCAGCCGAAGATTGTGCTAAGGTAGCATTCGATGCCGGCTTGCGTAAGGTTAAGGCTTATGTTAAAGGTCCTGGTGCAGGTCGTGAATCTGCTATCAGAACTATTCACAATGCAGGTATAGAGGTAACAGAAATTATAGATGTTACTCCACTTCCTCACAATGGTTGCCGTCCTAAGGGCCGCCGTAGAGTTTAACCGATAAATCGTAAGAATATGGCTAGATATACAGGACCAAAAACAAAAATCGCCCGTAAGTTTGGCGAACCGATATATGGACCAGATAAGGCATACGAAAGAAGGGTAAGAGATAATAAAAACTATCCTGCCGGTCAGCACGGTGCCGCAAAGAAGAGGAAGAAAGTTTCCGAGTACGGAACTCAGCTCAAAGAGAAAGAGAAGGTAAAGTACACTTACGGAGTTCTTGAAAGACAATTCCGTAACCTTTATACCGAGGCTTCCAGAATGAAAGGTATCAAGGGTGTGAACCTTATCATGCTTCTCGAATCGAGATTAGACAATATAGTTTACAGACTTGGTATAGCTCCTACAAGAGCAGCTGCCAGACAGTTGGTAAGCCATCGTCATATTGTACTTAATGGCAATGTAATGGGTATTCCGTCTGCAAGGGTTAAGCCAGGTGATATAGTAGGAGTTAGAGAGAGGTCTAAGAGTCTTGAGGTTGTGCAGGAATCTTTGTCTGCAGCCGCTTCGAGGTTCTCTTGGCTTGAGTGGAATTCCGAAAAACTTGAGGGGAAATTCCTTAACTTGCCAGACAGAACAGAAATTCCAGAAAACATTAATGAGCAGCTCATAGTTGAACTCTACTCTAAATAATAACTTATATGGCAATATTAGCATTTCAAAAACCCGAAAAACTTCTGGTGCTTGAGACTACGGATACCGTTGGAAAGTTTGAATTTAAGCCACTCGAACCAAGATACGGTATTACCATAGGAAATGCTCTCAGAAGGGTACTGCTCTCTTCTCTTGAAGGCTTTGCAATTACTTCTGTAAAGATAGAGGGAGTAGATCATGAGTTTGATACAATTAACGGAGTAATTGAAGGGGTTATAGATATTATTCTTAACCTTAAAAAGGTTAGATTCAAGAGAATGATAGAAACCGAAGATGGAGAAACCGTTACTTTTACAGTTGGGGGTAAGAAAGAGTTTACTGCCGATGATATTTCCAAGAAACTGTCTTCTTTTAAGGTTCTTAATCCGGAGCAGCATATCTGTTCTATGGAAGAATCTGTTAAGTTGGTGGTTACACTTACTATTGGAAAGGGTAGAGGCTGGGTGCCTGCAGAGGAAAACAAGAACGATAATGCTCCGTTAGGAACAATAGCAATAGATTCCATCTTTACACCTATAATCAATGTCAAGTACACCGTAGCACCTTGCCGTATTGCGCAAAAGACAGATTATGAGAGCCTTTCTCTTGAGGTAACAACAGATGGCAGCATTAACCCTAAGGATGCTCTGCTGGAGGCAGCTAAAATTTTGATATATCACTTCATGCTCTTCTCAGAAGACAGAATAGAGATAGACGATCCTGGAAAGACCGAGGATAATTCTCTCAACGAAGATGATATGAGAATGCGTCAGTTGCTTAACACCAAACTCACAGATCAGGATCTGAGCGTAAGGGCTATCAACTGCCTTAAAGCAGCAGATATAGAAACCTTTGCAGACCTTGTTTCGCACCAGAAGAATGAGCTTTTGAAGTTCCGCAACTTTGGTAAGAAGTCTATGACAGAAATAGAGGCTCTTGTAGAAAAACATGGCTTACATTTTGGAATGGACACCAGTAAATATAACATTGATAAATAGTTTAAGAAATGAGACACAATAAGACAATAAATCATCTTGGGCGTAAAAGCGGTCATCGTAAGGCAATGCTTTCCAATATGGCTTGTTCTCTGATTTTGCACAAGCACATACAGACAACACTTGCCAAGGCCAAGTCTTTGAGAGTTTATGTAGAGCCGCTGATTACCAAGAGTAAAAACGATACCACTGCTAATCGCCGTGTTGTTTTTAGCTACCTCAAACAGAAGGAAGCTGTTACTGAGCTTTTCCGCACAGTAGCTCCTAAGGTTGGCGAGCGTCCTGGTGGATATACGCGCATTCTCAAGACAGGCTTCCGTGCCGGTGATGCTGCAGATATGGCATATATAGAATTGGTAGATTTTGCAGTAGCTCCTGTAGAAAAAGAAGTTAAGGCTGAAAAGAAGACAACTACCAGAAGAAGCCGTGCAAAGAAGGCTGCTCCAAAGGCAGAGACCACAGAGTCTAAGCCTGAGGCTAAAGCATCGGAAACGGAAGAATCTAAGTAGAAAGGGATAAAACCTATACTTACAGAAATGGGTTGCCAGAGTATTTTGGCAACCCATTTTTTATCTACAAGTCATGCACAAGCTAAGCAACATTCTTATGCTAAAGTCCGAAGTTTCTGGAAGCAAATGGCAGGGCTTGTCGCAGAGCTAAATGCCAATATTCCCAGTTGTGTACACCGTTATTTATTCTTAACTCTGCTTTTATTCTCTTAGCCCTCATCTTTTGAAATAACAGTACGGAAAGATCCATGAGTATATCGTCGTCGCCACAATCTATAAACCATTTTATTGTGCGTAGTTTTTGAATGGTATCGTCGTTTGCGTTGGCAACAAAATCTATGGCAGAGTTGGCTGAAACGCTTTGCGATACAATCCAGAGTTTATCTTTTTTCTCGTTTTTGCCTCCTACTTGGCCGTTTTTATTATCTAACCAAGCACTCATTGCATAGCAGCTGGAGAACATCTTCGGATGCTTTTGACAATATACTACGCTACCGCCTCCTCCCATGCTCAATCCCATTATGGCACGGTGCTGTTTATCTGATATTATTCTGTATTTCTTTTCTACTTCCGGCATAAACTCTTGAAAGAAAAAGTCTTCGTATGGCCAATCTTCTACATTAAAGTAACCATTCTGGTAGTTTCTTACATCTGCACTGCCAGCATTTGGCATTATAATGACCATTTCTTTTGCTTCTCCGCTGGCTATAAGCTCATCTGCCACAAGCTTCATATTGCCGGTTTTAACCCAATCTGAATAGCAACCATAAAGGCCGTGCAGCAGGTAAACAACAGGATACTTTCTGTCTGCTTTGTCGAATCCATCCGGCAGATAAACATTATATTTCTGAGAAGTCTTTAGAATATTGCTGTAAAGACTATCAGTTACAACCTTGCCGGCATTTGCGCTGATACAAAAGAGAATCAGCATGATAAGGGGGAGAAAAAGCTTTTTCATAGCAGTGAATTTTAGAGTCATGAAAACTTAAATATAATAGGGTTATCAAATATAGCAACATTTTTAACTTGAATAGCCATGGTTATTATGCCGGGCGGCTTTCCAGAGTTTGAGTTTCTGTTGCATTTGTGTGTGGCATTCCTTGGCTATAAAACTTTCTGTAAACCGCTCAAAGATATATTTTACAGCGGCTTCTGAGGGGTGAGTCATATCTTCTGCATACCA
>ONYJ01000214.1 GCA_900322025.1 uncultured Bacteroidales bacterium
GAAGTAATGCGCCAATCAAACAATCAAACTAACTAACTAACTAATACACCACAATACTCATGAAAAGGTTTATTCTCACAATCGCTGCCATGGCAATGGTCTTAATCTCCTGCACAGAAGGCAAAAAATCTGCACAAACCGATAAGACACAAGAAAATAATACTCAAAACACACAGGAGGAAGTTAAGATGAAAACACTTGTAGCATACTTTTCTGCAACAGGCACAACAAAGGCTCTGGCAGAAAAAATATCAGAAGTTACGGGGGGCGATCTCTATGAAATCAAGCCGGAGACCCCCTATACCTCAGCCGACTTAGACTGGACTGTTAAAACATCGAGAAGCAGTGTGGAGATGGCAGACAAAGCATCTCGCCCGGCCATACAAAAAGACTTGGAGGGAACAGAAAACTATGGCACGATATACATCGGATTTCCTGTATGGTGGTACACTGCTCCAACCATTATAAACACATTTATAGAAGCTTATGATTTATCCGGTAAAACCGTAGTTTTCTTTGCAACTTCCGGCGGAAGCACTATAGACAAGGCTAATGCGGAGTTCAAAACAGCCTACCCAAACATAAAATGGGTTGATGGTAAGGTTCTCAACAGAGCTACCTTAGAAGATGTAAAGGCTTGGATAGAATCGCTGAGCCTATAATGTACCTATAATAAGTTATGGTTTTATAACACGTTAGAACTTAAAATCAACTACTCTCATAAAAGAATGTTAAGAAGGTTATGATTAACGATTTTATTTATGATATACCGGTAAGAATATATTTTGGTAAAGATCAACTGAGCAACTTAGGGCCGGAGCTAAAAAAATGGGGCAAGCGTGTATTGCTCACTTACGGCGGTGGCTCCATCAAGCGCATAGGCCTATACGATAAAGTTATAAAAGAACTCAAAGCTGCTGACTTTGAAATATTTGAACTTTCCGGTATAGAGCCGAATCCAAGAATAGATTCCGTAAGAAAAGGAGCCCAAATGTGCAAAGAGCACAAGATAGATGTATTGCTGGCTGTTGGCGGAGGCTCTACCATAGACGCTACTAAATTTATGGCAGCCGGTGCTCTTGTAGATTTTGACCCTTGGGATTTTTTTGATGTAACCAAAAGGGTGCCGGTAAAAAAGGCTCTCCCTATAGTTAGTATCCTAACACTCTCTGCTACAGGTAGTGAAATGGATTGCGGAGGAGTTATAAGCAATCCGGAAACCAAAGATAAAATTGGGGCCATGTATCCACCAATGCTCCCTAAAGCATCTTTTTTAGACCCGACAAACACCTTTACAGTTAGCCCGTACCAAACAGCCTGTGGAGCGGCAGACATACTCTCACACATTTTTGAAGTGTATTTTAATGTTAATCTAGATTTATACATGCTGGATTGCTTTATGGAAGGGCTGATGAAAACAGTTATAAAATACACCCCAATAGCCATGCGTGAGCCGGAGAATTATGAGGCAAGGGCAAATCTTATGTGGGCTTCTTCTTGGGCTATTAACGGATTCATAGACGGCGGCAAGCGGCAGCCATGGTCGTGCCACCCTATGGAACACGAGCTCTCTGCAGTCTATGATATTACCCACGGGCTTGGACTTGCCATCCTTACTCCACGATGGATGGAATACTGCTTAGACCAAACTACTGTTTCCAGATTTGTTCAGTTTGGCATTAATGTCTTTGGTATAGATAGCTGTCTTGAACCTATGGCTATAGCACACAAGGCCATAGAGATGCTCAGCAACTTTTTCTTCAAGACACTGGAACTCAAGAGTACCCTTACAGAACTTGGCATAGACAGCACCCATTTTGCAACTATGGCAAGAAAGTCTGTTGGCGGCGGTACGCTCAAGGGATTCAAGCCACTCAAACAACAAGATGTAGAAAATATTTATAAGATGTGCCT
The DNA here is from genome assembly GCA_900322025.1 of uncultured Bacteroidales bacterium. Classification (GTDB taxonomy): domain Bacteria; phylum Bacteroidota; class Bacteroidia; order Bacteroidales; family UBA932; genus Egerieousia. Next base: position 1,915 of record ONYJ01000214.1, read on the forward strand.
TTAACAAACATCGCTAACAAGCCTAAAGATATAGGCAATACATACAGAATATGTTAACACTGCTTCTGCTTGTTGTGGCCGCTGTGCTTTTTATCAGCATTTGGCTCAATAAGTTATCTTCAAATATAGGCATACCAACACTGTTAGCCTTCCTTATACTGGGAGTATTGGTAAGCAGTAGCCAAATAATGCCTATACAATTAAATAACTTTGTTTTTGTGCAGAATATATGCACCGTAGCCCTTATTTTTATAATGTTCTATGGTGGTTTTGGTACACGCTGGAGCACAGTAAAACACATAGTTACAGAAGCCGGCCTTTTGGCATCGGTTGGGGTTTTTATTACAGCTGCCACAACCGGTGCCTTTTGTTATTTTATTCTACACTGGCCTCTGATAGAAAGCTTTACTCTGGGAGCAATAGTCAGTTCTACAGATGCGGCCTCGGTCTTTTCTATATTACGCTCCAAAAAGCTTGGCCTAAAAAACAATACTGCTCCAATGCTGGAGGTAGAAAGCGGCAGTAACGACCCTATGGCCAATATGCTCACTTTAGCAATGTTATCTTTGATGAAAGGCTCCGCCTCCGGCGGAAGTTTGGCTCTGATGCTATTCATGCAAATAGGTATAGGCGTACTATGCGGTTTGGGAATAGCTTATCTTGCTTCCTTAGCCATTCAAAAAATAAATATGCAGGGCAGTGGTTACTCTTCGCTGTTCCTGCTTGCCGTTGCTATTGTAAGCTATGCCCTACCAGATGTTTTAGGAGGTAATGGCTACCTTAGTGTATATTTAGTAGGAATAATTATCGGTAACGAAGATTTTAAAGAAAAGAAGCCTATTGTTAACTTCTTCGACGGCATTAACGAACTTATGCAAGTTCTAACTTTCTTCCTCTTAGGTATGATGGTAACGCCTGCAGCATTGCCTAAAGACATACTCCCGGCAGTTCTTATATTCGCTTTCATGCTTTTTGCAGCACGTCCGATTGCTGTTTTTGGAATATTAACACCATTCCGAAAATATGATTTTAAGCAAATGGCCTTCATTTCTTTTGTAGGCCTCCGTGGAGCTTCCGCAATTGTATTTGCCATTATTTGTGTTAGCAGTTCGAGCCCTATCTACCACGATGTGTACAATATAGTATTTTGTTTAGTACTAATATCCATTGGGTTACAAGGCTCGCTTATTCCATGGGCCGCAAAAAAACTAGACATAATAGACCACAAAGACAATGTACTCAAAACCTTTAACGATTACACAGAAGACTCTTCGCTACAGTTCAGCATGGTAGAAGTAACTGAGGATAGTTATATGACAGAAAAGCAGGTTAAAGACATCCGATTACCTAAAAACCTACTTATAGCTCTTTTAGTAAGAGGAAAGGAACATATCATAGCACGTGGCGATACTACCATAAAGGCTGGCGATAAGGCTGTTATGGTGTCTCAGGCATACAAGGGCTCAGAAGCTATATTCTTGGAGAAAAAAGTAAAGCCTAACAGCAGGAGAATAGGAAAGAGAATTGCCGATGTTCCAAGTTCCGGAATCATTATTTTGGTACAACGCGATAAAGAAAGTTTTATTCCTAACGGCAATACTGTACTTAAAGAAGGAGACAAGCTGGTGCTTCTGCGATAACATTCAGTTTGCTCATATACACCTACCCTCGGTGCTTTTTGAACAAAGATTTAACACGCTTAACCCCCTCTACACCCAATATGGTAATTCCTCCGTATTGGAAAGTTTTGGCTAAGCCAAAAAATATCACCCAAAGCACACCTTTTGCCCCAGCACTAATTGGCAGAGCCATTTGGGCAAACGACAAAATATAGAACGGAATACATAGTAGAAGCACTATTACTCCCGTTCTAAACGACAAGCCCTTTAGCCAATTCTTTATTCTACGAAAAAAGTTTTTCACTCACACTACCTATAATAAGTCCCACTTCAAAACCTCACAACTCCTATACAAAAGTATGATTTTCTAACAATATAGTTTAATAGGATGTAATTTATAATACCAATATGAGACTACCTCATGCAAAAAAATACCAAAAATCAAGTATTGCCTTGCTTACTTTTATGGCATATTTTTGTAACACATACTTATGTATCTATGTTTATGCCAGAAAAAGATTTAACAAAACAAGCGTGCAAACTCAACGGCAGGGCAAACAGCAACGCTGCCTTTTATGGAGTTGAAGATAC
>ONYJ01000209.1 GCA_900322025.1 uncultured Bacteroidales bacterium
GCCTTCAGGTTTTGAGAATGTATGTGAAGACGAAAACGGAGTTACAAAGCCATACGTACTACACGCTGAGGCTAACGCTATTACAAAGGTGGCTAAGTCTGGTAATTCTTCAGAAGGAGCAACTCTCTACATTACAGCCTCTCCTTGTATGGAATGCGCTAAGCTTATTATACAGAGTGGAATCAGAAGGGTCGTGTATAGAGATTCGTACCGCTTGGATGATGGAATAAAGCTTTTGGAAAGAGCCGGAATTCAGGTGGAACAGATAGATGCAGCTACTATAGAAAAATTCGAAAAAGAAATAGACGATGCACAGAAAGCTTAAAGAACTTTTGGATAATCCGTTCTTTCACGGATTTATATTTATACTGCTGGCTGTTTTTTTAGCAGGGCATATAAGCCGTTGTGTAAGAAATAAAAACAAAATGGCTAACAACCTAATCAGAACTCCGTGGGCAAAAATGCTTTTGGTTATGGATCAGATAGACAAGAATTATACAGATTCTATAACCTATGATCAGGTTTTGGATAAGGCCATACCTGCTTTATTGGCGAGTTTAGACCCCCATTCATTATACCTTCCTCCTACAGACTTGCAGCAGGCAGATGACCACTTGAGAGGGAATTTCAGCGGTATAGGAGTGGAGTTTAATGTTCCAAACGATACGGCAGTAATTGTAAGCGTTATACCCGGCGGGCCGAGCGAAAAGGCGGGATTGAGAAGCGGAGACCGTATTGTTAGCGTGGAAGATACAATTGTGGCCGGCGTTAAGTTCAATCAAGATTCTTTAATACGGATACTACGAGGCCCTATAGATACCAAGGTTAAGGTTGGTATTAAAAGAAGTGGAGAAAAAGATGTTCTTTCTTTTGATATTATTCGTGGCCTCATTCCTGTGCATAGCTTGGATGCGGCTATAATGCTGACTCCTAAACTGGGGTATGTAAAAATTTCTACATTCTCTCAAAGTACTCATAGGGAGTTTATTGAGGCGGCGTTGAGCTTACTTGACAAGGGTATGGAGTATATGCTTTTAGACCTTAGAGATAACCCTGGCGGATACATGGATCAGGCCTATCTTCTTGCTAACGAATTTTTAAATAAAGGAGATATGGTGGTGTATATGGAGGGCCGAATGAGAAAGCGCGAAAATTTTTTGGCAGAAGGTAATGGCAGGCTCAAAAATCTGAAACTTTATATTGCCATCAACGAAAACAGTGCATCTTCAAGTGAGATTGTTGCCGGGGCTATTCAGGATAACGACAGAGGTGTGATAATAGGCCGCCGCTCTTTTGGGAAAGGCTTAGTGCAAGAACCTATTTACTTTTCGGACAATAGTGGTATAAGACTCACGGTAGCAAGATTTTATACACCTTCTGGCAGGTGCATACAGAAGCCTTATACGGCAGATTATAATTACGATATATTGGAACGATACCAGAGGGGAGAAATGCGCTCGGCCGACAGCATAAAGGTTAATGATTCTCTGAAATACACCACGGTGCATGGGCATACAGTATATGGAGGAGGAGGTATAATTCCAGATGTGTTTGTGCCTATAGATACCACGGGAATAACAGAGTTTTTGATAAAGGCAAACCGTAAGAGTTTGCAGATGAAGTTCAGTTCCATATTTGCAGACAGGCATCGTAAAAGGCTAACGGAAATTGCAGATACGGCGAGCTTAGAAAAGCTTTTTACAGAAGAAGATCTTGCTACCCAGTTCAAGTTGTACGCAACAGCACAAGGAGTAAAGCCAACTGCAGAAGAATGGGATATCAGTGGCGGGGTGCTCATACGCCAACTCAAAGGGCTTATTGGGCGCTATTCTGCAATGAAAGAAGATGCGTTTTATCCGTATATTCTTGAAATAGATAATCTTGCAGATAAGGTAAAAGAATTGGTCTCTGAATCTGTCAAACAAGAAAAAAATTAAAAGTCACACATATTATGAAAAAAATCATAGGTATAGCTTCTGATCACGCCGGGTTTCAGATGAAAGAATATCTTAAAAGTCTATTTGATTATGCCGGATATGAGATAAAAGATTTTGGAGCTCATTCTTCAGACAGCATGGATTATCCGGATTCGGCACATCCGCTTGCCGAAGCTGTGGAAAAAGGAGAGGTTGAATTTGGGGTGGCGATATGCGGGAGTGGAAACGGCATAAATATGACCCTCAATAAGCATCAGGGCATAAGGGCTGCCTTATGCTGGAAGCCGGAACTGGGTGCTTTGGCAAAGCAACACAATAATGCCAATATCATTTCTCTACCGGCGAGGTTTATCTCCGAAGAAATGGCAAGGGATATTGTAAAAGCCTATATGGCAGCAGAGTATGAAGGTGGTAGGCATCAGCGCAGGATAGATAAAATACCTGTATGCTGTAATAAATAAACCGGATGTCTGCAAACAGCACAATAAATCCTCTTGTTATAGACAAGAACAACTCTTTGCCCTTGGAGCGTTCGCAGGAAGCGTATCCGCAGGGTATAATTTTTCCGGTGGACAAGCCTTACAGGTGGACCAGTTCAGATGTGGTTAGGAAGATTAAGTATATTCTCAGAAACCATTTTGATACAAAAAATGTGAAAATAGGACATGCCGGCACCTTGGATCCGTTGGCCACGGGCTTATTGCTGGTATGTGTGGGCCGAGCCTGTAAGCTCTCGGAAGCATTGCAGGCAGAGAAAAAAGAGTATGTTGCGGAATTTACTCTTGGAGCCACAACCCCGTCTTTTGACAGAGAGCATCCGATAGATTCTGTGTATCCGGTATCGCATCTTTCCGTTGAAAAGATGCAGGAAGCCGTGGAGGCTTTAAAGCAGCAGACATTACAGATGCCGCCGGCTTATTCTGCTAAGTATGTAAACGGAACAAGATCTTACTACCTTGCCCGAAATGGGGAGGAGGCGCTTCTTCAGCCGGCTCCTATAAAGATTTATGCGGCAGAACTGCTTTATGCTCGGTGTGGTACAGAGGTGTTTGATACGCACAGCCCTCTATTAGACGAAATAACACGGCCTTCTTACGGGAAAGATGATCTGCACAACAGCTTTGTGGTAAAGAAAAGAATTGCGGCAGAAGATGGGAAGCTTGTGGAGCACTTCATGTCAGATTCACTATTGCCTGTATCGCAAATTCAGAATCTGCCCACTGCAGTTGTGAGGATTGAATGCAGCAAAGGCACCTACATACGTTCTATGGCCAGGGATTTTGGCGATTTACTATCTTGCGGCGCCTTTATGTCTGCCCTCAGACGAACTGCTTCCGGAGGATTTAGGGTGGAACAGGCATTAGACTTGAAGAATTATTTCGACTTATTGTAACCTTTTATTTTTTGCTTCGTATAATACTTTGCCTGTCGTGTACGGGGTCAAGTTTTTTTTTATGAAATTATCACAATTCAAATTTCCGTTCAGAAGCGATTTAATCGCAAAGGAGCCAACAAGATTTAGAGATGATTGCAAACTGATGGTTATGCGTCGCTCTACCGGCAAAATAGAAAACAAGCTTTTTAAGAACATTTTAGACTATGCTCGCGAGGGCGATATTTTCGTTCTCAACGATACGAAAGTTTTTCCGGCTCGTCTCAGAGGCAATAAGGAGAAGACGGGTGCCGAAATAGAAGTTTCTTTGCTTAGAGAGCTCAATCATGAGCAGAGGCTATGGGATGTGTTGGTAGATCCTGCACGCAAGATAAGAATAGGTAACAAACTCTATTTTGGAGAGAATGATTCGCTTGTGGCAGAAGTTATAGACAATACAACCTCAAGAGGCAGAACTTTGCGTTTCTTGTTCGATGGTAGTTACGAAGATTTTCGCAATACGCTTTTTAGTGTTGGAGAACTTCCTGTTCCAAAAGAAATTCGCCAGCATCCGCTACCGGAAGACACAGAAAATTTCAACACTATCTTTGCGGCTAATGAAGGTGCCATAGCTACTCCGGCAGCTGGCTTGCACTTTAGCAGGGAATTGTTTACTCGCATGGAAATCAAAGGTGTAGAGCGTACTTTCATAACTTCTCATGTGGGGTTGAGCAACTTTGGCGGAGTGGATGTAGAAGATTTGTCCAAGCATAAGATGGGTTCGGAGAGAATCATTATCCCTGAAGAGGCTGCCGAAAAGATAAATAAGGCTAAAGAAAATGGACACAGAGTATTTGCCATAGGGGTTACTGTGGCAAGGGCTTTGGAAACTCCTGTTACAACAACCAATAGGGTAAAACCATTGGATGGCTGGACTAACAAGTTTATATTCCCGCCTTACGATTTTAAGATTGTAGATGCCCTTGTAACAAATTTCCATTATCCGCTATCTACCATGCTGATGTGTCAGTCTGCTTTTGGTGGTTATAATAAAGTCATGGCGGCCTACAAGCAGGCTATGCACGCAAAAGATGCTTCCGACCTGTACAGATTTGGAATTTACGGCGATGCTATGCTGATTGTATAGCGCGTTATTGCAGCATAAAAGTCAATTTTAAGTTATAGCTTTGAGTAGCGGTGGTTGGTTTATACCTTGCCACCGTTATTTTATGGATATTAAGGAAGAGGCTTTATTATGTGCTATAAGCCGTGTGCTTGTATATCATCCGCTTTCGGGAAGAAGACTGCTGGAAGAAGCTGAAAGTGTGGAGAGGCTTTTAGATGCGGGGGCTTCGTTTGTGAGCCGGCTTATAGGTTCGGAAGAAATTGCTAACCTGCTGTTTTCAGAAAGTATGTTATCTTGGGGTAGGCAAGAGGCTTTATGGATGAGAAGCAGAGGAGTAAAGCTTATAAGCATAGTGTCAGAATCTTATCCTAAACTCTTGAAAGAAACTCCGTTTGCTCCATTTATGCTATACTACAGAGGCTCGGCGGCTTTGGCAGACGATACGGTTAAATCTCTTGGGGTTGTAGGAACCAGAATGGCAACAGATTACGGGAGGGAGAGCTGTTCTGCTATTATTGCCGGCCTTGTGAAGCATGTCAGAAAGTTGAGAATTATAAGCGGTCTTGCGGTTGGCATAGACAGTTGTGCGCACAGGGCTGCATTAGACAACTCTATAGAAACATTGTGCGTGCTGCCTTGCGGTATAGATTCTATTTATCCAAGCCGGCACAGAGAATTGGCAGTAAGAATTCTGGAAAGCGGGGGCGTGGTTACCGAGTATCCTCGTGGAACCAAACCTCTCAAACACAATTTTCTGCAAAGAAACCGCATAATAGCTGGTCTTTCAGAGGCTATCCTTGTGGTGGAGAGCCGTATAAGGGGAGGCTCCATGAGTACGGTAGATTTTGCCTCGTCGTACAATAGAGATGTATTTGCTGTGCCCGGCAGAATAGGCGATGTTAATTCGTATGGATGTAATTATTTAATAAATAAGAATATAGCGCAGCTTTGCCTTAATCCTTCCACAATAGTATCTTCTATGAGGTGGACTAACGAGCATATTTCAGATATCATACAACAACCAAGCTTGTTTTCTACTTCTGATGGCTTGAAGGAGAAAATATTGTTATCTTTATCACCCGTAAGAGGAATTGATATAAACCAGCTTTCTTTAAAGACCGGGCAAGACATACAAACTTTGCAGTTGTTGCTTATAGAGATGACGATAGAAGGCTTGGCAAGGAATTCCTCGGGATTATGGATAAAGACTTGATATGCGATTCATAGATACTCACACTCATTTGTACGAAGAGGCTTTTGACGGGGATAGGGAGGTTGTTATGCAACGCTCTATAGAATCGGGAGTGGACAGTTGGATATTACCGGCGATAGATTCGACTTATTTTCGGGCTCAGTTGTCTTTGTGGGAGGAATATAAAGAAAGGGGAGCGTATATGGGTATGGGGCTTCATCCCACATCTGTTGGTAAGAACTGGAAGGAGGAATTGCAGTTTGTTATAAATCAGCTGAATACTTATCCAGACAGATATATAGCCGTGGGAGAAATAGGCTTGGATGCATATTGGAGCAAAGAGTTTATGAAAGAGCAGGCAGAGGCTTTGGTGGCCCAATTAGACTATGCTGCCCAGAAGGACCTTCCTGTTATAATACACGAGCGGAACGCTACCGAGCAAATGTTTGATATAATAAAGGCCTATAAAGGGCGTTTGACAGGTGTTTTTCATGCGTTTACAGGAAGTGTTGAAACTTATAGGAGGATTTCTGCGCTCGGTGGTTTTAAGGTTGGTATAGGAGGGGTTGTAACATTCAAGAATGCAGGTATCGCCGGTGTTGTTGCCGATATTCCGCTGGAGGATATAGTTTTGGAAACAGATTCTCCTTACCTTACTCCGGCTCCTTTCAGAGGGAAGCGTAACGAGAGTTCGTATATACGGTTTATTGCAGAAAAGATAGCTCTGGTAAAGGATTTAAGTTTAGAAGAAGTGGCGGAGGCTACTTGCATGGCAGCTAAAAGTGTATTCAAAAATCTATAATAGATATGCAACGTTCAATACTGATGATTTATACAGGCGGTACTATCGGGATGAAGCAAGATGAGCAGACTATGGCTCTTGCTCCGGTGGATATAAGCCAGATAGAGGAAGAAGTGCCAGAGCTTAAAAAGTTTGGCTATAAGATAGATACCTGTTCTTTTGATCCTGTTATAGACTCAAGCGATATAACACCCGCCTTTTGGATAAAACTATGTAAGGTTATAGAGGCTAACTATGCAAAGTATGATGGTTTTGTAGTGCTGCATGGTACAGATACAATGTCTTATACAGCCTCTGCCCTGAGTTTTATGTTGGAGAATCTTGCAAAACCTGTAGTTCTCACAGGAAGTCAGCTACCTGTAGGAATGTTACGCACAGATGGTAA
>ONYJ01000204.1 GCA_900322025.1 uncultured Bacteroidales bacterium
AGCAGAGTATTAAAGCAGGCACTTTTCTTTATACACTACCGGTGCATTGCTTATATTCAGAATAGGAGGAATCTGATGAATCTTAAAGGAAGATTTACCTACCAGACTTTTTACCCTGTTTAGAATCTGTATAGAGAATCCTTCTTCTTCTAATTGTTTGAATGTTTTACCCTGTTCATTTACAGCATATAGTATAGTATCTAAAATGTCGTAATCAGGAAGAGAATCGGAATCTTTCTGATTAGGCCGTAATTCTGCAGAAGGGGCTTTTGTAATTGTAGATATCGGTATAATTTCGCCCTCTTTGTTTATATCGTATGCAAGTTCGTAAACATCTCCCTTGTAGAGGTCTGCCAATACCATGATAGCTCCGGCTAAATCTCCATACAGAGTGCCGTAGCCCGTGCAGAGTTCGCTCTTGTTGGAAGTATTGAGCAGCAGAGCATTAAATTTGTTGGAATAGGCCATTAGTATAGTACCCCTTATTCTTGCCTGTAGGTTTTCCTCTGCAACGCTCCACTCTCTTTTGTCTTTGAACACTTCGTCTAAGCTTCGCATAAACTTGTGATAGATTTCCGAAATGGAAATTACATTGTAGCTTATGCCGAGGTTTTCTGCCAGATCCACAGCATCTTGTATAGAGTGCATAGTGGAGAACTCGCTGGGAAGCATTATTCCGTGTACTTTCTCTTTTCCGAGAGCTTCAACCGCCAATGCAGCAACCACGGCAGAGTCTATGCCGCCGGATAGCCCGAGCACAGCATTGTTGATATTGCAGCCTTTGAAATAATTTCTAATGCCATCAACAAGCTTTGTGCGTATCTCTTCTATACTAAACTCCTTGTGAATAAGCATATTTTCAAATTCTAATACATTAGAGAATCGCCAAACGACTTATCTCTGTAAACCTTATCTAAAACATCTCCAAAAAGTTCTGCCACAGAAATCACTTTTATCTTGCTGATATCTGTTCCTTGCGGAGCTCTTAAAGGAATAGTGTCTGTTACCACCAGCTCTGTAAGCGGAGAAGATGCTATGTGTTCGTAGGCGGCTCCGGAAAGAACCGGGTGTGTGGCTACTGCCCTTACGCTTGTAGCTCCCTTGTCTATTAGCATTTTTGCGGCTTTGCACAGAGTGCCGGCAGTATCTACCATGTCATCTACTATTACAATATTACGCCCTTCAACATCTCCGATAGCTGTCATAGACCCTACAACATTGGCTCTTTCTCTGCTTTTGTGGCAAATTATCATAGGGCAGCCTATTATTCTGGAGTAGGCATTAACTCTCTTTGCGCTTCCCATATCAGGTGCTGCAATAGAAAGGTTTTCCAATTTGAGCGACCTTAAATATGGTAAGAATATGGAACTTGCGTAGATGTGATCTACCGGAAAATCGAAAAATCCTTGTATCTGATCTGCGTGCAAATCTGCCGTCATTATACGATCGCAGCCGGCTGCATCCAAAAGATTGGCAACCAACTTGGCTCCGATGGAAACCCTAGGGCGGTCTTTACGGTCTTGTCTTGCCCAGCCGAAATACGGCATAACGGCTACTACCTTGTATGCAGAAGCTCTCTTTGCCGCATCTATCATAAGAAGCAGTTCCATGAGGTTCTCCATAGGAGGGAAGGTTGAGCATACAATAAACACAGAAGCACCTCTTACGCTCTCTAAGTAAATAGGTTGAAACTCTCCGTCGCTGAAGACTGTAACATCTGATTTGCCAAGTTCCAAGTTAAGCGACTTGGCTATGCGCTCTGCCAGATATCTGGAGTTTCTGGTTGAAAAAATCTTGATAGGATGTACCATATTCTTATTAGATATATTCAAATATAGGGTTAATCAGTGGTTTATGTGTTTTTTAGCAGCTCGAGCACATGGCCGATATGAGCTATTATTTCGTCTTTGCCGGTTTTGTCTTTAGAAGAACTTATCAGTATAGGGGGCAGCTCTTCCCAAAACTCGTACAAACTATTCTTAATGCTTTCTATATTTTTTTTCAAATCGTTTTTTCCCGACTTGTCTGCCTTAGTAAGAATTATTGAAAACGGAATACCCTCTTCTCCCAAGGCTGTTATAAAATCTCTGTCTATTTGCTGCAGATTATGGCGGCTGTCTAAGAGTACAAATAGGGTGGCAAGCTCTTTAGATTCTCCAATATACTCGTTATTCATTCTGGCGAGTTCTTGTTTTAAGGTGCCAGGGAGCTTGGCATATCCGTACCCCGGAAGATCTACAAGATACCACGAGTCGTTTATGAGGAAATGATTGATAGCTATAGTTTTGCCCGGAGAGGCACTAGTGCGGGCAAGTTCTTTGCCTTTGGTTATTTTTTCTGCTCCAGAGCACAGCATGTTAATTAGAGACGATTTTCCTACGTTAGACCGTCCTATAAAGGCAATCTCGGGCAATCTCTTACCCGGCCTTCCTTTGAGAGTTGTGCTACTTCCGGCAAATGCCGCCTTTCTTATATTCATAGCCATTTTTGACTGCCTACAAAAATAAGAAAAATAAAGAGAATTTTATTCGTACCTTGCGCTCCATAAACGAAAAAAACTTGTTAAATGCTAACCGAAGTGGAAGAGGGGTATATGTCTTTGTCGGCCTATCTGGGCCAATTCCAAGAAATGGTAGAGCAGGCGGAGGGTTTTCCGTCTTGGGTGGTTTGTGAACTGGCCAATGTTTCTTGGAACAGAGGGCATTGTTATTTAGAAATGGTGGAAAGTTCTGCACAAGGAGCTACATTAGCAAAGGCCAGAGGCACTATATGGTATAGAAAGGCTACCATATTGAATAATATTTTTAGAGAAGGTACCGGCGATGTATTGCAGGCAGGCATTAAAGTTATGTTATATGTGCAACTCCAGTTTTCTTCTCTCTATGGCTTATCTTTGAATGTGCTGGATATAAATCCTTCGTACACCCTCGGAGATATGGAGGCCAATAAGCAGGCTACCCTCAAAAGGCTTGCTCAAGAAGGGTTGATAGACAAGAATAAGGAATTATCAGTGCCGGAATTGCCGTACAGGATAGCTGTTATAAGCGCAGATGGTGCCGCTGGCTATGGCGATTTTATAAAACATTTGAATGAATCGGGGATACAATTTGAGGTAGAATTGTTTGAGGCGGCCATGCAGGGAGCAGACGCCCCTCAGAGCATAGCATCTGCATTTGAAAGGGTAAATGCGCGCTCCGGCGAATTTGATGTTGCTGTTCTTATAAGAGGTGGTGGAAGCAACCTCGATTTAGTCTGCTTCAACGACTACTTAGTAGCCAGCAGTGTGGCGCTTTGCTATCTGCCGGTTATTAGCGGAGTTGGCCATGAAAGAGATAATCATATCTGCGATGAGGTGGCATGCATAAGAGTAAAGACTCCAACCGGAGCTGCCGATTTCTTAATCGGTAAATTTGCTGAAGCTTATCAAAATTTGTCAGATCTCATAACCAGATTATCCGATGCAGTAGGTGATGTGTTTATAGAGGCAGACGATTTTCTGCACAGAGCGTTACTGAGAATTTCTTCGGCATTAAGCAGTTTTACAGAAACTCGTAATCAGCATCTTGCAGGTCTGAAATTTAGATTAGAAAATGTAGTTTCCAACCAGATAATAATGCGGCAACATTTTTTAGAAAAACTGCAGGCCAAAATGGAGGAGGCGCATCCGAGGCGAATTTTAGATAAAGGTTATGGAATAATTCTTATAGAGGGCAACAAGGTTTCGGATATATCTTCTATAAGAGAAGGCAGTAAGCTTACTATTGTTATGCAAGATGGTAGAGTAAGCCTCACTGCCGCCGATGTAAAAGTTTCCAAAGAATAATAGAAAATCATAAATGCAATATGGCAGAATTGAAGGAAGAATTAACGTATGAACAGGCTATCAAGGAATTAGAGCGTTTAGTAGAAAGGGTGGAGGAAAAAGATGCTCCGTTAGATAGAATAGAAAACGATATTAAAAGAGCTATGACTCTCATAGCCTTTTGCAAGCAGCAGTTAAGAGGCTATAAAGAAAAATTTTCCAACCTGTTATCAGAGAACTCAGAGGAATGAAGTGTGTAGCCGCAACCGGTTTTTTTGATGGCGTACATCTTGGGCATCAGAAAGTGATATCCAGAGTTAGTACCCTTGCCCGGCAAACAGGCCGTTCTACTTGTATAGTAACTTTTTGGCCTCACCCTCGTAGTGTGCTGCAGCAGGAGGCGTACAACCTTCGTTTACTTACATCGCTCAGCGAAAAGCAGCAGCTATTTACCTCTCTCGGCATAGAGAATATTACTGTATTAGATTTCACTAAAGAATTCAGCCTTCTTTCAACAGAAGAATTTATAGAGCGCTATCTGATAGCCCGGTGCAATATAGATACTCTGGTTGTAGGGTACGACCATAAAATAGGGCATAATCCAAATCAGAGCCAAGACGAAATGATTGAGATTTGCCGGAAATGCGGGTTGCAGGTATATAGAGAGGGGGAATTTATAACAAATGGCATGGTGGTTAGCTCTACTAAAGTGAGAAACTCTCTCACTGCTGGCGATGTAGAAGGAGCCGCTTTATTATTGGGTAGGCAATATACTCTTACAGGGGCTGTTGTGCAGGGAAATCGTTTGGGTAGGACAATTGGCTTTCCTACTGCTAACCTAAGTTTATACGATCCTCTTAAACTTGTGCCCGGCAATGGAGTATATGCTGTTGATGCTATTTTTAGAGGTACTAAGTATAAAGGAATATGCAATGTAGGGGTTAGGCCAACAGTGAGCTCTGCAGGAAGCGTTTCTATAGAAACACATATTCTTGATTTTGAAGAAGATATCTACGGGTTAGATTTAACTATTTCTTTCCGTGGCAGAATACGGGAAGAACGCAAGTTCTCTAGTTTGGAAGATTTGAAGCAACAACTTCTGAAAGACAAAGAAAACTCTCTCAAATTTTTTTTGTAAGTTTGCGTTGTGAACGCGAAGAATCCCCCCTTGGTGGGTTCTTCCTAATTTTTTTATTATTATGGAAAAGGGACAATACCTCACAGCAGAAGGTTTGGAAAAGTTGAGAGAGGAACTCAACAATATGATTTCTGTGCAAAGGCCAGCTATTTCCAAGGCAATAGCAGAAGCCAGAGACAAAGGCGACCTATCGGAGAATGCTGAGTACGACGCTGCTAGAGAGGCCCAAGGACTTCTCGAACTTAAAATATCCAAGCTTCAGAATTTGATTGCTAACGCAAAAATCATAGATGAATCAAATATCAGTACGGAACAGGTGGGCATGCTGAACAAGGTTACTGTAAAGAATCTCAAAACAGGGTCTAAAATGGTATTTACCCTTGTGGGCGAGAGTGAGGCTAATTTAGCGGAGGGCAAATTGGCGGCTTCTACCCCGATAGGCAAGGCTTTGTTTGGTAAAAAGAAGGGGGAGGTTGTGGATGTAAACGCTCCGGCAGGGCTGATTCAATTTGAGATTCTGGATATATCACTGTAAATTATAACGCATTATAATACCTAAAGAATACAATTATGGCATCCATATTTTCTAAAATCATAGCGGGAGAAATACCTTGTTACAAGATAGCCGAAGATGAACATTATTTTGCATTTTTGGATATATCTCCCGTTCAGCTCGGTCATACTTTAGTGGTACCTAAGGATGAGATGGATTATATATTCGATTACGAAGACGAGTACTATGCCGGGTTATGGAAGTTTGCCAAGAAAATAGCTCAGGCGCAAAAGCGTGCCATACCATGCAAAAAAATAGGAGTTGCTGTAATAGGATTGGAGGTTGCACACGCTCACATACACCTTGTGCCTATGACTAAAGAGGGAGATTTGGATTTTGATGCCTCTAAAAAATTGCATCCGTCAGAGGAGCAGATGAATGAAATAGCCCAGAAGATAAGGAACGAACTAAAGTACTAAGATTTTATGAAAAGAGTTCTTGTTTACCTATCTGCCGTTTTGCTCGTTGTGGCATGTGGCACAGACAAAACCACTCTAAAGGTAACGCTCGATGGGGCGCCAGAGAAGGATGTGATTCTGAGTTTTTTGAATGTCAATAATATAGAGGTTGTAGATACTTTAAAAACTGATGCTTCGGCTACAGCTTATACGAAGATAGAACTTCCTTACAAGTCTCCGAATTTTTATTATTTATCTTACAACGGTGTGCAGGTAGCATCTCTTTTACTTTCTCCGGGCGATAATGTAAAGTTAGAAGTAGATACAAACGGGCATCTGCTTAAACTGTCGGGAAGTGCAGAGTCTGAGTTATTGCAAGAGGTTAATTCAGAAATAGCCAAGAAGCAGAAATCGTTTGATTCTCTTTCGGTTCAAATACTTACTTGTAATCAGATAGGCGATCAGGAGTCTGTAAAAAGACTGAGATATGAACTTGGTAAATTGTATGTAACGCAAAAACAGCAGGCAATTAAACATTTGGTTACCCATCCTTATTCCTTTACAAACTTGCGTAATTTGTATCATCAACTGAACGAAAACTTCCCTTTGTTTTCTGAGCTGACAGATGGAATTTATTACAAGCAGCTGGCAGATTCTCTCAGAGTTCAGTATCCGGAATCGCCGTATGTTAAATCGTTAGATAATGAGGTTGTTAATTTCTTTAACGAAATGGAACTCTCTAATAAAATAAAGGCAGTACCTCAGACACTTTTTCCGGAGCTGGAACTACCCGATATCAATGCCAAGCCACAGAAGCTTTCGCAGCTTGCCGGCCGGCCATTTATACTATTGTTTTGGGATCCCACAGACAATGCTCAGAAAATGTTTGGCGCAGAATTGGAGAAGTTGTATGTGCAGTATAAGCTAAAGGGTTTTGAAATATATTCTGTTTGTATAACCACAGATAAGGCCTATTGGCATTCCATAGTTAATCGTTTGCCTTGGATTAATGTATGCGATGGCAGAGGAGCGGCCTCTACGAGCCTTACTATGTATAATATATCTCAGCTTCCTACTTTGTTTATATTCGACAAAGAGGGTGCGATTGTAGGAAAGGATGTCTTTGATCAAAAAGGCTTGACTAAAGCAGTTTCTTCTGTTTGCCTGGAATAAATTCTTTTAGATAGAAAGGCTGAAAGTAGGCGATATCTGCAAACTTTTTTTCTCTTAGAGCTTTGATGGCGGGTCTGATAAGCCCTTCAGAGGATGGAGATATATCCACATACTTGATGTTGGACGGAAGCTCCCCCATAGTGTTTTTTAAAAGTTCGATAAACTTAGGTGCGCCACTTCCGGCAAATAGAACTCTTTCTTGCCTTATATCGTTGAAGCTCTCAGAATTTAGTATCATAGCCTCGGTGTCGGAAAGTTTGTTGCACTTACCATCGAATATGCCGGTATATACTTCCATACGGCCGGCATCTATCATAGGCACTATATGGTTGAACTCCGAACCCATAAGATTGAACGCATCGTTGGCGAGTACTTCCAAAGTGCTGATACCAATTAGTTTAATATTAGCTCCGTAAGCCAATCCCTTGGCCAGGGCCACTCCAATTCTCAAACCCATATAACTGCCAGGGCCCTCGCTCACAGCCACAGCTTCTAAGTCAGAAACTTTGATTTGATGCTTTTTGAGTAGCTTGTCTGTTAGTTCTGCAAGTTTAGTGTCGTGCATTCGCTTTTGAGTGCAAACAACAGAACCTATGAGTTCGTCTCCGTTACAAATAGAAACAGAGCAATTGTCTGTTGCAGACTCTATGGCGAGCAGTAACTCCATGTTAGTTCTTGTTGGCGCCAGCAGATACCTTAACCTTTGTGCCGTCTCTAAGAGTTTTGCTTATTGCAGAGAAAGGTCCTACAACCACAATGGAAGAATCTGTAAGCCCTTCCGTTATCTGAATCTTAGTCATGTCTTGCAACCCTGTCTTTACTTTCACAGGATGTACGGTTTGAGTTTTCTCGTCGTACACAAAAACAACGGTTTTACTATCCGAATCCTTAACTAAATCGCTTCTTGTGGTAATGGCCGAAATAGGCAAGGCTGCAACATTCTCAACTTTGCTGGTTTGAATCTGCACGGAAGCACTCATACCCGGGCGGAAAGGTGAGTTGCCGCCTTCCATTATATCTATATAGCTCTCTGGTGAGATACGCACTTTTACCTCAAATGTTGTTGCCTGATCCATAGCAGTTGTGGAGTTTTTTGAAGAGTTGGCTACCTCTGTTACTACTCCATAGAACTGGGTTCCAGAATAGGCATCAACGGTTATTATGGCACTGTCTGATGGATTGAGTCGTATGATATCGTTTTCGTTAACATCTACCAAAACTTCCATTTGATCAAAGTTGGCTACCCTGAACATTTCTGTACCGGCCATTTGCGATGTTCCTACAACCCTTTCTCCCAACTCCACAGAAAGTTTGGAAATAATACCGTCCATAGGTGAGTAGATGGTAGTTTTCATCAGGTTTTCTCTGGCCTCCTTAACTCTTGCTTCCGCACTGCTGATGTTGAATTTAGCTCCGTCCAGTTGCTGCTGTGCCACGTCCCACTCAGCACTCGCTGTTTCAAACTCGGCCTTTGAAATGGTTTTCAGCTCGTAGAGTTTAGAATATCTGTCAAAGTTCTGTTTGCTCCTTAAAGTCTGTGCTTGCTGTTGCTTGTAGGAAGCTCTTGCAGCATTGAGGGCTGCCATGGCTTGTTCTACGGCAGAGAGATAGGTATCTTGTTTTATTTTTATAATCAACTCTCCCTTTTTTACTATATCTCCTTCTTTTACATGGAGTTCTACAATTTCTCCAGATACATCCGGACTTATCTTTACTTCTGTAACAGGCTGAATTTTGCCGTTAGCCGGAATAGTTTCTATAATGGTAGTTCTTTCCGGTTTGGAAGTTTCTACAAAAGGGATATTGTCTTTATTGCATCTTTTTGCAGCTATCATGAGAATGATAACCAGAGCTGCAATAATAATCCACCATATTCTGCCTTTTTTCTTTGCCATTTTTCTTTGTTTATAAGTTGATAACCTTTCCTTTGTAAAAATCCAGAATCTTTAGATCAAAAAGATACTGATATTTAGCTTGATAATATGCAGATACTGCTCTAAACAGATTTGTTTTTGCTATATTATAATCCGTTGCATTCATCATACCTACATTGAATTTGTTTTCGGTATAGGTAAAAGATTCTTGAATGCTTTTCATGTTTTCTTGTGCAGCCTTCATCCTTTCTAATGCAGTAATGGCTTCTGTGTAAGCCATTTCAATTTCTTTATAAAGAGATTGTTTCTGTAACTGCAAAGTGATGGAATAGCTTTGCCTGAGCAGTTTGGCATTTCTTGCTGCAAATCTGGCAGACAAACCATTAAATATCGGGATATTAAGCGAGAATCCAACCGAAGGATTTTTGTTATGATCGAATTGAGAAAAAAATGCACCGCTCTGAGAATCGGTATAATATGAGCCGTATCCGGCCTGCACAGACAAAGTAGGCATCATTCTGCCCCTCATGGCCTTGTAATCATATTTGCTTTTCTCCACATTATACTCGGCAATTTTAATCTGTGGCAGTTCCAAGGCCTGCTCATAAATTTCATCTACAGTTCCCTGTAAAAACAGATGCTCTGTGGTGGAACTATCAGGAGCTATGATATCGAATGTTTCTTCCTGTTCTTTTGACAGATCCAATAACTGAATCAAAGTGAGCTTATTTGTTCTCACATCTCCGGAAGCGGCAGCAAGTTGAGATCTTTCATTTGCCAACTGAGCCTTAACCTCCAGTAAGGTGCTGTAAGCCTGACTTCCGGCATCAACCAATTTGGCAGTTCTTTCTACCTGTTCCTCTGTGCTTAAACAGGTCTGCTTGGCAGACCGTTCTATTTCCCGAGCCAGTAGAAGCTGGAGATAGGCACGGGTAATTTGTATGGTAATGTCGTTCTTGGTTTTTTCTACTTGTTGTGCAGAAATTTTAAGCGAAGTTTGGTTGCTCTTGATGGCATACTCTTTAGATAAGCCCCCGAATATAACAGCAGAGCTACTCAGACTTCCACTTGTGGACATGCTTCTTTTATTCCTTATAATTTCCAAGGTTTGCAGGTTTACAGATCTACCCCAACTCATATTGTGAGAAACTCCGGCATTAATAGAAGGAGCCAAATCCCATTTAGATTGAGTATAGTTGTTTTTAGCCTGCTCTACAGAAATCTCTTCGAGCTTAACTTGTAGATTGTTCTCTCGTGCATACTCTATACACTGGTTAAGCGTCCATGCTTTGCTTTGCGCAAAAGTTTCTGTGTAACAGAGTAGTAGCACAGCTATGAATATAAAGGTCGTTTTTTTCATCGGTGCAAATATAATAATCTGTTTTTAATTTAGATTTAATAGAATAAAAAAGGGAAGATCTGAGATATGCAGACCCTCCCCTTTCTACATGCAAATGCAGATTTAAATCAACAGCATAGAAGGAGATAGTCGGGCCTCTTTTTTTTGCTTGTTTTGCCTCATGATTTTTATGGCTCTAACTATTGAGCCAATGGCGTACCCCAGTAGTTCTAAAAATCTGGCCGCCTCTGCGTCTTTTCCTCCACAAATGGCAATTTGCTCGTTTGCAGATATTTCAACAAAACCTTTCATACCGCTCAAAATTTATCTTAAACTTGATTTGAGAAGCGGCTGACCCTCAAGCCCTTTTCTGTAGCCTTTCATGAAGTCTTCTCCGTAGGAGTTCAGAAATTCCATAATAATAGCAATGCATTTGGCAATTTTTCTGATGGTGTCGGGTTTTATCCCCCCGCAGATGGAGAATTCTTCTGTCTTTAGTTCAACAAATCCCTCCATCATAAGTTTGTTTTCGTTCATAATATTACTTCGTATTGGTTAAGTACCCGGCAGTTAGGCGCGCCGGTTTCCGCCTTATGACCGGCCAGTCAATTCTATAGTATTATCGCATATATCCAACATTTGTTTATCGTGAGTTATCATAATTATGCACTTGTTATTGTGTTTTAGTGTGGTTACAAGCTGTTTAAGGTTTTCTTTAGAATTTGCATCCATATTTGCGGAAGTTTCGTCAAATACAATAATCTTTGGATTTGCATAGAGCATGCGGGCAATCAGAATCATTTGCCTTTCTCCACCGGAAAGAAAAGCCTTGTCTTGCCCTATAGATGTAAAAATTCCATGCTCTAATCGTTGCAGTATATTTTGCATGCCGGCTAAAATGCAACATTCTGTAACCTTGTCTATCACAGTCTTGTCTATTAAAGAAAATTCCTTGGTGCCTAAAGCCATGGTAATATTGTCTAAGATGGTGGCATTGAATAAGTGAGAACTTTGAGGAACTACAGATAGAACGCTCCTCCAGAAGTGAGAATCGAGTAGAGTAATGTCAATGCCACCGTATGTTATTTTTCCTTTACGCGGGATGTAATCTTTTGTAAGTAAAGCTGCAAGGGTGCTTTTGCCACAGCCATTTGGCCCACATATACCAGTAATGGTTCCGGGATAAAAAACGTGGCTCAAATTTTCTATCAAATTCATTCCTCCCCGATAGCGGAAGTGAACTTGCTGCAGTTCCAAAATATGAGTGTCGGCAGAAGAAATTGTTATCAAATTGCGAACTTGTAGGCTGTCATAGACAGAGATATATGAGGAGGTAATATCGTATATTCTATCAGATGCCACCAAAGCATCGTTCATTAGCGAATCTACCTGCACTAAAGAATTCATCGGTGCTATAAAAAAGGCACTCAGGGTGTAAAACGATACCAGTTCTCCTAAAGACAGCCTGCCTGTTAATACTCCGGCTCCTCCTATTATGATTATGCACGCCATTATTACTTGTGAAATGCCGTTGCCAATCCCTCCTACAATTGCAGAGAATTTACCTGCCTTGTAGCTATTGTGTGCAAGTAGGGTAAAGCTTGCATTGAAGTTTAACGAAGAAGGGTCTGTTCCGAAGTGTCTAATGGCTCTTTGTCCTTCTATACAGTCAATTACATCGTTTTCAAATGTAGCTGCAGCACTCATTACCTTGCGGCTTAGGCGGCGGTTGATTCTGTCTGCTATCACAAACAATAGCATATAAATAGGCAGGCAGGTTAAAAGTATTATGGCCAAGGAAGAATAAAAACTGAACATAAGAATAGATACGGCCACAATGGTGCAAATGCAGACTATGGCAGACACTATTCCTCCTGTGATAAATGCTCTTATTTTGTAAGTATCCGAAAGCCTGCTTTCTAACTCTCCTTTAGGGTAGTCTCTGAAGAAACTCTCATCCATACGCATAATTCTTTTCATAAAGCCTATTATGAGAGCTGTATCTGTTTTTACTCCTGCCTGAATAAGGTATAAATCTCTGAAATATCCAATCAGAAGCGATAGGGGTATAAAAGTTAAAATTATGACTCCTATGCCAAGCAAAAGGCTTTTGTCTGAAGCCGGCAGAACATTATCTATCAGCATCTGCAATAGTAGGGAGTTGCATATTCCTACAGCAGAAAGAACAATGGAGCCTGCCAAAGCAAAGCAAATTTCTTTGCGATATAGAGCCATCAGCCTTAGAATTCTAACCCATCTTCCCTCTTTTCCATCAACTCTGCGATATCCATCTCCCGTAGAAATCAGTACGATATATCCACTCCACCTCTCGGCAAAATCTCTAATATTCACCCTCCTTATTCCATCTCTGGCAGGATCCATTACTTTCAAGTATTTTGTAGAAATCTTGTATATCACAACATAGTGCAGCATGCCTTCTTTGTTGAGGACATGAGCTATTACAGGCCCATTAGCTCCTCTGAGAGCAAGTAGTTTAGATACTTTTTCTGCTGTATTGGCCTGAGCCTGTAAGTCTGCTTTAAGTGCTTTTGCCGATAGGCCAATGGCCTCAGCCCCGTCTGCTAAGCCTCTGATAGTGATGCCATCTTTTGAGCAGCCGCATTGTTTCCTGATAGAACTGAGGGGGAGGTTAATTCCCCACCAGACCGCTATTGCAGCGAGGCAAGCCGCTCCGCAATCGTATGAATCTGTTTGTCTTATATGTACAACCTTTCCCATATTTCGGATAGGGGTTATGATAGCACAACCCTTAATGTTATTAAGCACAAGCTAATAGCTAAGATTACTGCCAAAAAGAATGTTATGGCAGATTTTCTGCCCATGCTCATAGTCAACCATTGGGGGCTCTCCTGAAGCTCGCTCCCAAAGTTGTATTGTTGCTTTGATTCTTTATGATTCTTTTTCATTACCATTGTTGTAGCTGCTGCAAAAATGAGCCTAAGGGAAAGGTTTTCAAAACCATTCCGTAAAATTTATCTACAACAATTTTGGAATCGTATTTAAATGTGAATCTTTTAGATAGCGCTGTGTGCGTAGCCTGTCCTAAAACTATCCTTTCAGGTTTGCAAACATATTTTTTATAAACGGCAGAATGTTGTCGGCCACCGAATTCAGATACTCATAAGCAGAGCTTTGTTTCAGCATGGCAGGTATCTCTATATCCGCTACGGTTATAACGCTGTTGGTAAGAGAGGCAAGGGCTATGAGAATAATGCCAACTTTCAGCAGGCAGAATATTGCTCCCAGAATACGGTTGATGCCGCTTAGGATTGTGAGTTTTATGGCTTTATCTATGATTTTTCCTATCCAGCTGCAAACAAAAATAACCAGTATGAGAATCAATATAAAAATCACGGCTCTAACGATTGAGTCGGAGGCATCGTCTGGTATGTAGGTGCGGCACCAATTTGCAACAGTAACAGTTAGCTTAGATGCAGCCCAGATACCTGCAAGCAAGCCTAATAGCGATACCAGTTGAATTATAAAACCTTTCCAAGCTCCCCATAGGGCTGCTGCTATCAGAATGCCGATTACAACAATATCTACAATAGAATTCATGACATCAAGTTTAGCTTCTGCAAAAATAATTGTTTTCTGCAGAGCCGCAATACTTCTTTTGGCTACTATTTCTGTTTTTGTTAAAATCTGCCTATGCTATTCTATTGAATACTTCCTCATGTTCTTTGCTATCAGCTATTTCTACTAATATTTCAGCTATTGTTCTTGCTCTTTTGAAAGTGCTCTTTTGTTGTTTTATCATATTTAAAGATTGCTTGAAAACAGTGTTTGCACAGATAAATTAAAACGACTACATTTGCAAATTAACACAGCAGTACAGATTTACTATGGGTTTTGCAGAGTACAAGAAATTCGATCCGGTGGAACTTGCGTCGCAGGTTCTTCAAAAGTGGAAACAAGAAAAATGTTTTGAGAATGTTATGAAGGTGAGAGAGGGAGCTCCAAAGTTTGTTTTCTTTGAAGGTCCGCCATCTGCCAACGGTAGGCCTGGAATACATCATGTTATGGCCAGAAGTATCAAGGATGCTTATTGCCGTTATAAGACTCAAATGGGTTTTCTTGTAAACCGCAAAGCCGGCTGGGATACTCATGGCCTTCCTGTGGAGTTAGGTGTAGAAAAATTGCTCGGCATTACCAAGGAAGATATCGGGAAGAAAATATCGGTAGATGAATATAATATGGCTTGTCGTAAAGAGGTTATGAAGTACACCTCGGAGTGGGAGGCTTTAACGGAGCAGATAGGTTATTGGGTGGATATGGAAAACCCATACATAACTTACGACAATCGATACATAGAAACTCTGTGGTACTTGCTTAAAGATTTATACAAAAAGGGGTTGTTGTATAAGGGTTATACCATACAGCCTTACTCTCCGGCGGCCGGAACCGGTCTAAGCTCTCACGAACTTAATCAGCCCGGTTGTTACAGAGATGTAAAAGATACTACTGCAACCGTACAGTTTCAGGTGAGGAAAGACGAAAAGAGCGCCTTTTTGTTTGAAGGTACAAATGTAGAAGGTGTAGCAGCTGAGGGTAATACGCTTTCGGAGGGAGAACTTTTCTTTATAGCTTGGACCACTACCCCATGGACACTTCCTTCTAATGTGGCTCTCTGTGTAGGCCCAAATATCGAATATGTTAGAGTAGCCTCGTTCAATCCTTATTCGGGAAGACCTGCCGTATATATTGTAGCAAAAGACCTGCTCGCAAGTAACTTTAATCCAAAGGCCGCAGATATACCTCTTACAGACTACAAACTCGGCGATAAACTTGTGCCTTATAGGGTGATAGATAGCTTTAAGGGTGGAATGCTTGAGGGAGTTAGGTATTGTCAGCTTTTACCGTGGATAGAGCCGGAAGAAAATACTATGCGAGTGATATGCGGCGACTTTGTTTCTACTGAGGAGGGTACAGGTATTGTGCATATAGCTCCAACCTTTGGTGCCGACGACGACCGTGTGGGTAAGCAGAATGACATAGCTCCTTTTACACTCAAAGATAAAGAAGGAGTCTGGAGGCCAATGGTAGATAGATCCGGAAGATTTTTTAGAGTAGAAGATCTTGATGAACAGTTTGTTAGAGAGAGGGTTAAAGAAGGCTATCGTAAATTTGCGGGGAGATATGTAAAGAATGCCTACGATGCTTCTCTCCCTGCCGATGCAGAGACATTGGATGTAGATATTTGTGTTCAGATGAAGCAAGAGGGCAAGGCTTTTAAAGTAGAAAAGCATGTACACTCGTACCCTCATTGCTGGAGAACAGATAAACCTGTGCTTTACTATCCGTTAGACAGTTGGTTTATAAAGACAACTGCCGTACGAGATGAAATGATAGAACTGAATAAGCAAATATGCTGGAAGCCGGAGAATACCGGAACAGGCAGATTTGGCAAATGGTTGGAGAACCTTCAGGATTGGAATCTATCCAGAAGCAGGTATTGGGGTACTCCTCTTCCTATTTGGAGAACAGAAGACAAGAAAGAAGAGAAGTGCATAGGTAGCGTGGCAGAGCTTTATAGCGAAATAGAAAAAGCCGTAGCCGCCGGCGTGATGCAGAGCAATATACTTAAAGACAAAGGCTTTAAACCAGATGATTATAGCGATGAAAACTATAATCGTATAGATATTCACAAACCTTATATAGACGCAGTAGTGCTTGTTAGCGCAAGCGGTAAGCCTATGTATAGAGAAAGTGATTTGATAGATGTGTGGTTTGATTCGGGAGCCATGCCGTATGCTCAAGAGTGGCTGAAAGCTGTTGATACACCGCAGTTTGGTCAAACGGCAGACTTTATAGCAGAGGGAGTGGATCAGACACGTGGCTGGTTCTACACACTCCATGCGATACATACAATGGTTTCTCATACTCCTGCTTTTAAAACAGTGGTTTCCAATGGGTTGGTGTTAGATAAAAAGGGAGAAAAGATGAGCAAAAGGCTTGGTAACGCTGTAGATCCGTTTGAGCAGTTGAACAAGTATGGCCCGGATGCTCTTAGGTGGTATATGCTTACCAATGCACAGCCTTGGGATAATCTTAAATTCGACGAACTGGGAGTAGATGAAGTAAAGCGTAAATTCTTTGGAACTCTTTATAACACATATTCGTTTTTTGCTCTTTATGGCAATGTAGATAAGTTTGATGCCCGTGCAGCAGAAGTTCCCGTACATGAGCGCCCCGAAATAGATCAGTGGATAATTTCGTATTTGAATTCTCTTATAAAAGATGTAAAGAACTGCTACAATAATTACGATGTTACAACGGCAGGGCGTATGCTGCAGGAATTTGTTTGCGACCATTTGAGTAATTGGTATGTAAGGCTCAATCGTAAGAGATTCTGGGGAGGTACTATGAATGCAGATAAATTGGCTGCATATCAGACACTTTACTCTTGTTTGGAAACAGTTGCCATACTGGCCGCTCCAATTGCGCCATTTTATATGGAGCGTCTTTTCTTGGATTTGAATGCAGTATCTGGGCGCCATAGCGAGACTACCGTTCATGCGGTACTTATGCCACAAGAGAACCTGAGTCTTATAAACAAGGATTTGGAGGAGAGAATGGCTTTGGCGCAGAAGGCAACCTCTATGGTATTGGCTCTTAGGAGAAAAGTTAATATCAAGGTTCGTCAGCCTTTGGCTAAACTCATGATTCCTATAATAGAGCCAAAACTTCAAGACCAATTGTCAAAGGTACAGAGTATTATTCTCAGTGAGGTAAATGTTAAACACATAGAATATATAACAGATACAGAAGGCTTGATTACAAAGAAGATAAAGCCTATGTTCAAGATATTGGGAAAAAAATATGGCAAACAGATGAAAGAAATATCATCTGCTTTTGCTAACTTTACCCAAAAGGATATAGCGGAGATAGAGCGTAGTCGTGAGTACACAATACATCTTTCCAGTGGTGATGTTGTACTTCAAAATGGAGATTATGAAATATCATCTGAGGATATGCCGGGGTGGCTTGTGGCTACAGAAGGGGTTCTTACAGTAGCTTTGGATATTCAGATTTCAGAAGCGTTACGCAGGGAAGGTACTGCCAGAGAACTTGTTAACAGAATCCAGAATTTGAGAAAAGAATCTGGTTTGGAGGTTACAGACCGAATTTCTGTAACTATCGAGAATAAGAAAGATGTGGTAGAAGCATTAGAGGGAGAGAATAATTTTTCCGCCTATGTTTGTGCTCAGACCTTGGCAAACCAGATATCGTTGGCAGACGTATCTTCTCCGATGTTGGAAGGTGCGGCTGAAGCGGAATGGGAAGATGGTTCGCTCAAGATAAGGATAGTAAAGTAATAATTAATAAAAAGATACGATTATGGCAAAGAAAGCGACTGCAAAGAAGACTGTAGCAAAGGCTCCTGTAAAAAAGGTAGCAGCCAAGAAACCGGTAAAGAAGGTAGCAGCAAAGGCTCCTGTAAAAAAGGTAGCAGCCAAGAAACCG
>ONYJ01000199.1 GCA_900322025.1 uncultured Bacteroidales bacterium
TACTGCAAACGTTTGAAACGCGAAAAATGAACTTCTATAATTTTTCT
Source organism: uncultured Bacteroidales bacterium (assembly GCA_900322025.1). Classification (GTDB taxonomy): domain Bacteria; phylum Bacteroidota; class Bacteroidia; order Bacteroidales; family UBA932; genus Egerieousia. Next base: position 48 of record ONYJ01000199.1, read on the forward strand.
GCCGCCATATTTAAGCCGAGGCAAAAAAGTTTCATCACCACAAAACATGGATATAGTTATATCTGGCTGTAAGTCTCTGAGTAATTTCCCCAAACGCTTCCTATGCTTAATCTTTTTAAATGGATAGCTTAGGAGTTTCAACAATAAACTACGCCCGTTATTGTCTTCGTAGCGTATATCAAGATCGTATCTTCTTATTGAGGCATTTAATTGAAATGCTTCTTCTCTGCCTTTCTGCTCGGTTGTTACTATTACAATTTCATTGCCAAGCCCTGCTAGATAATTCGCCTTGTCCGTAAGAATACGTTCCATGCCTGCCTTACGGTATATTCCTGCTATTGTATATACTATTTTCATATAGACATATTGATATCCGCCACCTTATCAAACTCTTATTTTGTCAATAATCTGCATAATACAAGATGCCGATTGGTCCCAAGAAAAGCGTTTGAGATTATCATACCCCCTCTCCTGCAAGAGCGCTTTCATTTCTTTCGTTTCATCCAAATATCTACAAATAGCATCGTGAATATCTTTCGTATCAAGTGGATTGAAATACTGGGCAGCCTCTCCGCATACTTCTCTTTCTACAGGTATGTCTGATACTAATACAGGACATCCACATGCCATTGCTTCCAATGGGGGTAAACCAAAACCTTCGTATAATGACGGAAATATAAAACACTCAGCGTTGTTATAAAGTCTTACAAGTTGCTCATCTTCAATTCTACCTAAAAAATGCACATTCTCTGGGATATGCTTTAACTCCTTCTGCTCTTGAAACACACGATTGTAGGCACCTACAATATAAAGCTTTGCCGTTTTTATACCCTCAAAGGCTTCTATTAAGCGAGTAAAATTCTTACGTGGATCAATAGAAGATACCGCCAAGACAAAAGCGCTTTCCTCTATGTTTTCACAATAATTCAACTTTTTAAACTGCTCACGATTTACAGCATTATATACAACACAAATCTTGTCTTCTTTTAAAAAACGATAAAATTTTAAAATTTCAGATTTAGAGAAGTTACTAACAGTAATGATGCGGTTCGCTAATCTCGCTACTATTGGGGTTACTATCTTATAAAACCAATAGTATGTAAATGAATACCACGATGGATTCCGCAAAAATGCCAAATCGTGTATAGCCATTACTTTTCTACGGACAAGTATTGTACCTAAACCTGTCAAACTAAGTAATAAACACTTTTTTCTGAAGACAAAGAAAAAGGGTAAGATACACTGTTCCCAGAAATGAGATGTTCCTACACCAAAATGTATTATATTAAAACCCTCTGTGTTATAGCAAGACAATATAGGCCTATGAGGACATATTAATGTGAACGAATAGCCCAATCCTGTTAAGGCTTTACATATATTGTATGCATAGCGCGCCACGCCTGTCATGGGCTGCGTTAGAAACCGTCCGTTAATATAAATATTCACTTACAGATAATTTTAATCCGTTCCTTTCACACACATATCTTTCTCAGATTCACGCATCATAGGATCCTTTAGGGCTGCTACTGACAAGAATAAAGCAAGAAAACAAAAAATATCAGTAGAAACCTTAAACCAAATAGTTAAACCGGCTAATAGAGCAAGAATAAAAAGCCACCTCTCTTTCTCAAAATATCTTATACATACAATTGTAGAATATAATATTAGTCCAATCATCATAATAAGGCCTATTAGCCCACAATAGAAAATAAAACGTAAATATCCAATATCAGTACCCATGTAATATCCAAGCTCTGTAGATTCGCCTAAATAATTAGCATCGTAACGAGAGTTCTCAAAATATCCGTCACCTATCACCCAAGTATGAAGTGTCTCGGGAAAAACAATCATTGTTTTTAACCTTTCATTCGATGAAACTTCCCATTCGCCTTTTTCTGCAAGCGAGAAAAAACCTTCAAAGCCAAAACGCAAAAATTTCCTTACAGTAGTATCTGTATTGTATAAAATTACACAAGACACCACCACTAAACTCAGTGTGCCTGCCAATGTAAATAGTGAAGATAACCTCGTTTGTGAGATAAACGAATTGGCCTTTACAAAAACTACCATTAAAACAAAAACTAATCCAATTCCAGCCCCCACCATTGTAGTACGAGACATAATATTACCGATTACCGTAATAACTCCAAACATTAGTATGTAAACTATCCGTTCCAAAAAACTTAAAGGATATTTTAACTCTGATAAATAAAAAGCAATACCTATCAAAACTAACGAGAATCGCAAACCAGCTATATCAAGCATAGAACCTAACCCATATAGACGCATCATACCTCGAAGTTCAAATAAAACCTCCTGCCCAAAAGTAATGTGAGAATTTACGAAATCTGCTAACAACGGATTGTTGTATATCAATAAAGAAGCCAAACATTGAAAGAAACAAACCGCCACAAGATAATTAAGCACAAGCCTAACAGAAATTCTACCATGCAAAACTTTAATCATCGTACATACTGCAAAGGCCCCACTCAACCACACACTAAAAGATATAATATAATTTACATAAGCGGTGTCTGGTGTTTGGTTGATAGTGATAGAAATTAGAGATGCCAAAGAAACAGCAGCAGCCAACGCTACCAAATACAACAATTCTCTCGGCATAGATAGGTTTTTCTCTTTAAGCATATAAAACACAACACAAACCAATCCTAACACAGCGAGCAACATCTTAGTGTTAACTCCTGGCAAAGCCAAAAATTCAAAAGGAAAATA
>ONYJ01000091.1 GCA_900322025.1 uncultured Bacteroidales bacterium
CTACTTCTGGATTATATACTGGAACATCTTTAAGCGGCTCTACATTGATACCATAGAGAATATTAGCGGCATAGAATATACCATCTCTAACATTTTCCATTCTGAAATAAGGCTTGGTGAGACTCTCATCTAAGTCGAACTTGGCCTTTCTAACCCTTTCGGCATAGTAGAACCAATCCCATGGTTCAATCTTGCTGCCGGCTGGGAGCATTCCTGCCTTAATATCTTCGTCCATGATTTTTTGCATATCATAGACTTCTTCTTTGGCTTTCTTAACAGCGGCTGCTATCACTTCATTTAAAAAGGCATCTACGGTTTGAGGTGTGCGGGCCATTTTATTGTCTAATTGATATGTGGCAAAATTTGCAAAACCGAGTAAATTGGCTTTTTTAGCCTTGAGCTTGAGAATTTTTAGACAGTTCTCTTTATTGTCGTAGTTGTCGGAATGATTAGCACGGTTTGAATAAGCTTCAAACATAGCCTTTCTTCTTTCTCTGTCTGAGCAGTTTGTCATCTCATCTGAATAGGCAGAAATAGGAATGCCGAACTCTTCCTTAAAAGCATTGTTTTGAGCGAGCAAATTGTTGCCGAATTCATGCTGAATGCTTGAGAGCTGCTGGTTTATAGAGGCAAGTTCTTCCTGCTCTTTTGCAGAGAGAGCTACACCGTTTCTGGTAAAGGCTTGATAGAGTTTTTTCAGAACCATCTGTTGCTCTCTGTTCAAAGCAGATTGATCTGCCTCATATATAGCCTTAACTCTTTCAAAGAATTTCTTGTTCATGAAAATCTCGTCGTTATGAACAGTAAGCAGTTCGCTTGCAGTCTTTTCTACTTCGTTCAACGCAGTATCTGCATCTGTTTCTGCAAGGTTGTAAAGAACACCCGTAACCTTTGCGATCAAGCCTCCGGAAAGTTCATAGGCAGCAATAGTGTTCTCAAAGGTAGGGGCCTGCGGATTGTCTATAATGGCAGCAATTTCTTGTTTTTGCTCTTGTATGCCTTGTTTTATAGCCGGCAGATAGTGCTCGATCTTTATCTGGCCGAAAGGCGGTATGCCATAAGGAGTATTCCACTCCGTTAGGAAAGGGTTCTGTTGCCGTGTGCAGGAAATAGTTGCCATAAGCAATATGGTAATAAGTAAAATAGATGTTTTAGTTTTCATAGGTATATGTAATGTTGTTATTTATTATTTCGTTTTTACGCAACTTTTCTATAGAACTTTTTACTGCAACTTTCATACTCCAAAAGCAGCACTACTCCATCCATTGTACTAACTAACAATTGATTAGCACCAAGAGGAAGTGCGTAATTAACAAGAGCTTCAGAAATATAGTGTTGCCAAGCTACTGAGCCATCGGCACAATTGAGGGCAAATACCCCACCCCTCGATGTGCAAACAAACAAAAGCCCTTTACCATCCTTCCCAACATTATCTACCACGCTTATAGGAGAAGGACCTATGTCGTATTTTATTTCCGCTAAAGTTTGCCAGGCCATAACTTCCGGAGCTGCAATCTTTAAAGGAAATTCGCCACTTGATTTTTGCTGTTCTGCAATAACTTTTTCTATCTTCTCTATAGAGTAAGCTCTTACAGTATCTTTCATAGATTTGATATAGTAGCTATCAAGGTCTGGAGAAATGCCTATAGCCTCTCTGCCACCGTAAATTTCTGAAAGTTGCTGCCCTGTTTTGGCATCTATTGCATAACTGACTCTGTTTGGAACCACCACAAATATCTTACCCTTAGATTTAACAGGCCAAACCTGAGCCGGAGAGTAATTGCGGAAACTTCCGGCTATATTCCATTCCCACTGCTTCTTTCCGGTCTTTGTATTAAATGAATACAGGCTGTTACCCCAATCGCCAATTACAACTTGCTCGTTATCTACATACGGTCGAGATACAACAAAACCATTCATCTTGTCGTAACTCCACTTTAATTTACCATTAGCCAGATTTATAGCCCGAAAGATACCATCCGAAGCCCCTATATAAACAACACCATCGTATATATTGGCCGAGCCCAATACAGATTTATTACACTTGAATTTCCAACGCAACCTACCATCCTTAGGATTTAAGCAATATATATAACTATCAGAACTACCCACAACTACATAATCGGCATACACCGCAGGCGTAGAAAATGTTTTGCCTTCTGTCTGAAAACTCCATTTTTTGCTGCCGGTTAGAGCGTCTAACCCGTATATCATGCCGGCTTCATCTGCAAAAATTACCACATCACCCTCTGCTACACCTTTCTTCACAGATGGTATTGCATTAAAGCCTTTCTTAGGGTAAATCTGATTTGTTTTGCTGTAAATAGCCGCCGCAGAGCCTATATCTGCTCCGTTTTCAAACCTCCATACTTCTCTAACATTTGGAAAACGAGTATTAAAATCATTTACAGGATGAGGGTAAGTTACATTGCTCGGATAAGGTTTTCCATTGCTCATCCTCAGCGTAAACCATATATCTCCCGCAGAATCTCTACCCACAATTTTATCTCTGAAGGTAATTACAGACCCCTTGATTTCTGCAACCACATACCCAATTTCTTTCTTTGGTGTAGCAAGTTGCGAACGTATTATCACCCCTGGCAAACCCTCATAATCCATAGGTTTATCTACATGCCAATGGCCCGAAAACACCAACTGGGTATTTTTTGTTTTCAGAAGTTCTATAACCTTATCGTACTGAAGAAGAGAGGTATCTAAAGGATAGTGATTGGCAAAGAAAAGGGGCTGGTCGTCCGGTAATTTTCTAAGTTGCTCCTCTAACCAAACCATACTTTCCTTGGGCACAAGTGCCGGAGCCATTCTTATATTCGGCCCACAGGGAGTTCCTATAAATTTATATCCACCTGCCTCAAACTCATATCTTTCATAGCCAAAGATCTGGCTAAAAGAATTGGTACCGCTCTCGCTCCATGTATTATCGTGATTCCCCGGTATTATAAACCAAGGAACTTTCAGCTTGCTCAAAATAGACTTGGCAGATTCCAGTTCATTATCATAACCAAAATTGGCTATATCGCCATTTATCATTACAAATTGAATCTCCGGATTTTTGTTGATATCTTCTACGCACGCTGCCGTACTCTTCTCGCTTGGAGCACCTACAGAGATATGAATATCGCTCATCAGAGCAAACTTTATGCTCCCGTCTGGCTTGGCAGGAATGTTTACCCCACTATAAGTTCCATTATTAAAAGTCTGAGAGTACAATAAGCCGCTGGTAGCTACAAGAACCACCATAGCAGCAAAAAACTTTCTGAAATTCATATCTTTAGGCTTTAAATAATTTCTATGTCGGAACCCTTTATCCAGCCCTGTCGCCCATCGGCAATCTCTATCTTGTACCAGTTCTGCACAACCTCAAGGATTTTGACCTTTGTTCCCTCATGAAGCACAAACAGACTATTACCACCAGCCGCCGGTGAGCTCTTAACACTCCCTATATTCTCCACAATCACAGCATATTCTTTTGATTCTGCCTTTTTTGCAAGAGACACCGAAAACATCCACGCCCCCAATACAGCAAGAAAAACAACTATGCCCGCAACAAAAAACAATCTTCTGGAAGAAGACTTTCGTGCAAAGGAATACAAGAAAAGTAACACTAATCCTGCCAGCAGAAATATCAGCGACAAAACAGCCCACATATCAGACGATAGCGAGTTTCTCAAAGACCCTACCCAATCTGTAAGAATAAAACCCGGAACAGCATCTATTTTATCTATAGTCATAGACTCAGACAACTTTAGATTATGCTTGATATCGTTGTCGGACGGATTGAGTTTCAAAGCTCGTTCGTAATTAAGGATAGCCTTGCCTATCACCCCTTTACGAAAATACGCATTGCCAATATTATAGTATAGCGAAGAAGACTCCTGTCCAGCCTCGGCTATGTTTTCATAAGCCGTAATAGCCTCCTCAAAATTACCTGCTGAATAAGCCTCCTCTGCCCTACGCCACAACTCTGAGTAATCTTGAGCCAAAGCCAAATTCAAGGCAAGAACTACAAAAGCGAAAACAGAAAATATTTTTTTCATCATAACATTCCTTTACAATTTGTTCTCGAATATGGAAATCAACTCCACAGCCTTGTTATACTGAGCATCCATTGCCCCTGCTGCACCCTCCGGAGAATAGCGCACCATCTCGCAATCATCTAATAGAGAAATCAGAGCAGCTACATCGTCTTGAGCTATACTCTTAGACAACAGGGTTTCTTGAATAACATCTCTTTGTAAATCAGACTGTTGAATAGACAGTTTATCTGCCGTATAGCCTAACAATGCCTTGTGCAACTCTTCATAGAATTCCTGTACTTTACTCTGGCCGAGATATGTTTGAGCAAGTTTAAGTCTTTGCCTTGCAACTTTATTTGCCTTGCGGTTGCGCGTTCTTACAACATCTTTTCTCAGTGCCATCTTATTAGCCATCAGCTTTCGCACAACAAAGAAAAGTGCAATTAAAACAGCAACAATAATGTAATAAAGCCAACTGAAACTTAGAAAATTATTTTTGGTAGCAAACGGAGCAGCAGTTTTAATATATCGTATATCTTCTCCAAGGTTTCCCACAGACTTCTGGGCAGATGGTATATACATTCCGCCTGTATTGGCATTCGAGCCTTTACCAACTTTTATTGTAATGGTATCGGTAGTGAGAGTACGATACTGCCTCTTAGATAAATCAAAATAGGTGTATTGTACAGGAGGTATTGTATAAACTCCTTCTCCTCGTGGAATAAACGGATATTCAATTATCTTCTTACCGGTATAACCCTCATTGGAAACCGAGAAATTGTTAGTAGATTTAGCATCATATCTCTCGAAATCCGGAGGTAATTCAACTATAGGACTCTCTATGAGGTTAAGATTGCCGCCACCGGACAATTCCACTATCAGAGAAGCTGCCTCATTTGCATTAAGGCTGTCTTTAGTGAGTCGCGATGTCATGGAAAGTCTTCCTACCCCTCCTCCAAACGATGACGGGGCTCCGGCTGGCAAGTCCGACACATGTACCCTAAGTCTGCCTGTAGATAAACGCTTCTTTACCACGGAGTAGGAGTCCATATCAAACAAGTCGTCCAGAATACTGCGAGAGCGCTGCGGACTGTCCATAACCTGAACCTGACAAAGCATTTCGGCAGGGTCTATAGTCAGTTCGCCGGTTTGCTGAGGCATCAGTATATAGCGGCGTATCAGGGCACTGTTGTATATCTGCTCTCCTACCTTCTCCCTCACAAAATTAAGATTCTGCGGTGCATCTGTTTCCTGACTCCAGAATCCATTGAAGACCGGCCACTTAATATCTTCAAAACCAGCTATATTTGAGCGTGTGTATATTTTTAATGTAGCAACCACCGGCTCACCTTTTATAACTTTGGTCTTGCTCAAAGACATACGAAGAAACAAATCGGCTTTGCCGTACGAAATTCCAGGGTCGTTATCATACTGCGCCGAAGCAGACGACTGAGGTTGAGGTTGAGATTGAGATTGAGGTTGAGCTTGCGAAGACGACTGCTGTGTATTCTGAGAATACTGCTGCTGGCTGCCCTTCACTACCTCTATGGTCATAGGCTGGGTGGTATAAACGGTGCCGTCTATTTCGGCACTGGCAGAAGAGATTGTTATAGACTCCTGATCAGAAGCTTCCAATACAAAAGTATAGGTAACATTATAGGAAGAAGTTCGCTTGCCATTTATAATGGAAGTATATCTGGAGGTAGAGGTAGAAGGTCCGGCTATTACATCCGCTCCCGTAATAGAAGGACGATTAAAGGAAGCCACCTCTCCGCTGGCGGTATATTTAAGCAAAAAACGTTCTCCCTGTCCTACAACATTAGGTGCCTCGGCCTTAAAGGTATTCTGCGCCCAACCGCAAACAACTGCTAACAAAAAGCAGAGCGTCAACACCGTTTTCAAAAAACATCTTTTCATATACTGAATTGCTCTCGCAAATTTACCAATTCTTATCTTTTTTCTTGCTTTTAATGGCAGCGGCTTTTGCCTTCTTTACTTTTTCCTGAGTCTGCCTCTCTTTATCTTGAATAGCCTGTAGCATCTGGGCAGCAGCCTGCGAACTCAACTGTTGTTTCTGCTGTCCACCTCCCTGCGGCTGATTCTGATTTTTGTTCTGGTCCTGATTCTGGTCTTGGTTTTGGTCCTTGTTCTGGTCCTTGTTCTGGTCCTGATTCTGGTCCTTGTTCTGGTCCTGACTCTGGTCCTTGTTCTGGTCCTGATTCTGGTCCTTGTTCTGGTCCTTGTTCTGGTCTTGGTTCTGATCTTGGTTCTGCTGGTTCTCAAGCATCTTTTTAGCATAGGCATAATTTGCCTTAGCTGTTAAATCTGCCGGATTTCTTATAAGAGATTGCTTATATGCCTCAAGTGCCTTATCATACTGCTTCTGAGATAAAAACAAATTTCCTAAGTTAAAGAAATACTTAGATGCTGAAGTGCTTTTACCCTGCATTTTGAGCATAGGGTCTTCTTTCTTTACCATAGACTTCACGTCTTGTTTGGGAAGAGAGGTGTGTGTTCCTTTCAAATCCGGGGCAAATGGCATCTGAGCAACAGTATCTGCTACACCTGTATAAGCCTTTAGTGCACCATCCACATCGTTCATTCTAAAAAGAGTGTTGCCTAAATTATAATTTCCGGCAACAGAAACCGAATCCTTTAACAAACCCTTCCTGTACTCCACTTCTGCCTTTTTAAAATCGCCATCCTTAAAATACCTGTTGCCCTTACGCACTTCTTTCTTATCTGCCTGCCCAAAACTTTGAGTTACAGATAAAAGCACAAGCAATCCCACGGCAAATAATTTCTTTTTCATTTTTTTATCCCCTATAAGAAACTCTAAAAAGAAGAAAAACAATGCTATCCCCAAAAAATACATAAACTGCTCATTATATTCTTCAAAGGCCACTTCCTGATAGGATGTTTTTTTAAGTTCTCTGATTTTTTCTACAATATCTCCAAGTCCAAAATTAGTATCAGAAGCCCTCACATAGATTCCTCCTCCGGCTTCTGCTATACTCCTAAGAGTTTCTTCGTCTAATTTTGTTACTACTATCTGCCCGTCTTTGTCTTTCATCAATCCGCCGCCATCTTCCTGAATAGGTTCTCCCTTAGGAGTTCCAACGCCTATACAATAGACATTTATACCGGCCTCTTTAACCGCAGCAGCCACTTCTATCGGGTCGTCTTCATGGTTTTCTCCATCGCTGATAACCACTATAGCCTTATTGCCGGTCTCTTGCATACCTTGCTCAGAAAAACTTTGTGCGCAAGTCATAATAGCACTACCTATGGCTGTTCCCTGCACCGGTACAGAAGCAGTGTTTATACCGGAAAGAAACAATTTAGCAGAAACATAATCGGCTGTAATAGGTATCTGCACAAAAGACTCCCCTGCAAAAATCACGAGCCCTATACGGTCTGAATGTAGCCTGTCCATAAGCCGAGACAAATCCATCTTGGCCCTTTCTAAACGATTAGGCGAGTAATCTCTGGCCTTCATGGAATTAGACACGTCTAAGGCTATCATTATTTCGGAACCGGTGTTGCTCGATTCTCTGAGTTTTGCACCTATCATAGGACGCGACAAACCAAGCATAAGAAACAACCAGCCCAAACTAAAGCATGTCAGACGCAACCAACCCTTAGCCCTACTTCTCTCGGGCATCAGAGCTTCTATAACAGATAGCTCGCCAAACCTTTTCAGCCTCTTGTTTCTACCTCTGATATACAGAGCGTAAAACAAATAGAATAAAGGTATAGCAAAAATAAAAATCAAAAATATAGGTCTGCCAAACTGCATCATAACATTCTGTCTAATAAGGCAAATGCCTAGTAAAATATCTCATTAAAAGTTCTAAAAGAATTGCCACAAGGGCCAAAAGCGCAAATCTCATAAAGAGTTCTTTATACTGAGGATAAGAATCAACTATGGTTCTCGTTTTCTCCATCTTGTTTATCTCTGCATAAATTTCGGCAAGCTTGGTGTTATCTGTAGCCCTGAAGTATTTTCCTCCCGTATCTTCTGCAATCTTTTTCATTAGCGGCTCATCTATATCAACCTGAACCATTTGCACACCATACGGGGTTGGATAAGGAGCCTCTCCCATAGCACCTATACCTATTGTATAAATCCTAACTCCGTATGTCTTGGCTATCTCTGTTGCCATTTGCGGCGATATTTCTCCGGTATTGTTTACACCATCGGTCAGCAATATAACTACCCTGCTTTTGGCATCAGACTCTTTAAGTCTGGCTACAGAAGTGGCAATACCATTACCAATGGCTGTTCCATCGTCTATCAGGCCGCACTGTATTTCTTTCATCATATTTATAAGGGTCTGACGGTCTGCAGTAAGCGGACATTGGGTATAACTTTCTCCGGCAAAAACCACCACTCCCATTCTGTCTGCCGGACGCTGGGCTACAAACTCTACGGCAATTTGCTTCGCTGCATTTATTCTGTCTGGCTTAAAGTCCATCGCCAGCATACTTGTGGAAACATCTATTCCAAGAACTATATCTATACCCTCCGTTGAAACCTTTTCCAACTCCGAGGCCGAGCGTGGGCGTGCAATAGCCACAATAAGTGCAGCAAGTGCAATACACCTGAAAACAAAAGACAGATGACGCAAGATTTTTTTTAGCAAGCCTTGCTTCTCTATATTCCAAGGTGTTATATCTGATACCGTTAGGTATGGATGCCCGCCCTTAATCTCACGCCACACATAAACAAGTATGGCCAATGGTATCAAGGTTAGTAACCACAACAGTTTAGGATATTCAAAAAACATTTACTTTCCCTCCTTAAATTTTGTATCTCCCTCTGCATTGGCCCTCTGCACATCAGCCTGCTCCAACTGCTGCATATAGGCAAAATTGATAAAGTTTACCGCTGCCGGTATGGCATGTTCATTATCTTCCATACTTGGATTGAATTTGGCAAATTTTACAAGATCTGCTGTAGAGAGCATTTGCCCTAAATCGCTGAGTATCTTATCGTCTATATGCTTATCAGACAAAGATTCCATAATTTCTGAAGTGGTTTTTTCCATAGCCCCAAAAGCATATCTTTTTTCTATATACAAGCGCACTGCTTCTGTTATTCCCGTGTAATATGCCTTAGGTTTACCACTCTGCCAGAGTTTCTCTCCCCTGATTTTCTCCAACTTTTTAAGCGCAACAATATGAGGAGGTTCTACTTCTATTTTCCGGCCAAAGAAATCTCTGTTCTTTTTCCTCATGATAATAAATCTTACAATAGCCCACACAAGGAGTATTGCTCCGCAGGCAAGTAAGATCCAAGGCAAAATTTCCGAAAAAGTTACAGGATATGTTTCTTGATCTTTTATATCATAAGGTTGAAAAGAGGCTGTGTCTATTGGTATCGTATTTACATACAATAGTTTAGGCTCTATACGCAAAGTATCCGGCTGCCCGTCTTTGCCATATATTATCAGTGGCGATGGAAGTACAAAAGAACCACTGTCAAAAGATGTCAGCAATATATGCGCCCTAAGTTGAGCCATCTTTTCCTTAACTGAAAGAGTATCCAACTCAAATTCCCTAACTACCTCAACTCCGCCTCTTAATGCAGTATCTGCCGCCAATACAGAAGAATACGGCCCTATTGCCACAGGAGAATTTTCCGGCAGGGCAAACTCTAAGGTCCACGCAATCTGGTCGCCTATGAGAACAGAGTCTGCAGAAAGTACAGACTTGTTTATTTTCTGTCCAAAGGCAATGGGGCCAAATACAAGAGCCAATATCAAAAATAACTTTCTCATCATTACTTGTTCTTAAAAAAGCCTATAAGACTTTTTACATAATCATCTTCTGTAGAAATACTTACTGTATCTACTTTATAGCGGCTGAATAGTTTCTGAGCAGAAGCCAGTGTTTTTTTACCCCAAATACTATATGAATCTCTCACCTTGCGGCTGGAAGTATCTATCCACCCTTCTGCACCACTTTCTGCATCTTTAACTCTAACAAATCCCAGATTCGGAATACTCCTCTCTCTCGGGTCGTAAACATTGATTGCAGAAATCTCATGACGGTTAGCAGCAAGCTTCAGAGCATCTTCGTAACGAGGATTGCCGTTTTTATCTACATCCAATAAGTCTGATAATAAAAATGCTGTACACCTCTTTTTAATAGCCCTCGATAGAAAGCGTAAAGCCTCTGAAATATCTGTACCTGAATTAGATGGACGAAACTCCAAAAGCTCAGATATAATTCTCAGCAAATGGCTTCTGCCCTTTTTGGGTGGAATAAATTTTTCTACCTTAGATGAAAAGAAAAGTGCGCCAACCTTATCGTTGTTGATAGATGCAGAAAAAGATAATACCGCAGCTATTTCTGCCACCAATTCTCTTTTGGTTTTTGTAGAAGTACCAAATATGCTAGAAGACGAAACATCTACCAATAAAACCACGGTAAGTTCTCTTTCTTCCTCATAAACCTTTATGTAAGGAGAGCGCAATCTGGCCGTAACATTCCAATCCATATTACGCACATCATCTCCAAACTGATACTCTCTTACCTCAGAAAATGCCATTCCGCGCCCTTTGAACGCAGAATGATATTCTCCGGCAAATATCTGGTGAGAAAGACTCCTCGTGCGGATTTCTATCTTACGTACTTTTTTTAAAAGTTCGTTATTCATAAGGCCCCCCTCTTACTAAGGAACTGCAACTACATTTACTATTTCTGTTATAATGTTTTCTGTTGTTATATCTTCGGCCTCTGCCTCATAGGTAAGACCTATACGATGACGCAATACCTCGTAGCAAATAGCTCGAACATCTTCTGGTATTACATAACCTCTTCTCTTGATAAATGCATACGCCTTGGCGGCCTTTGCAAGAGAAATGCTAGCTCTTGGAGAAGCTCCATACTGAATAAGATTCTTCAGTTTACCAAGGCCATAATCTTCCGGAGTACGAGTAGCATACACTATATCAACAATGTAGCGTTCTATTTTCTCGTCCATATACACATCTTTCACCACGCTGCGAGCCCTCACAATATCTTCTGGTTTAAGAACCGTACTGGCCTTTGGAAACTCCTGAGCATTATGCATTTTTATAATTTGCTTTTCTTCTTCTTTTTTAGGATAGTTTACGATAACCTTTAACATAAAACGATCCATCTGAGCCTCCGGGAGTGGATAAGTACCCTCCTGCTCTATAGGGTTCTGAGTAGCCATCACTAAGAAAGGCTCCGGAAGCTTGTAAGTTTGTTCGCCTATGGTAACCGCCCTTTCCTGCATAGCCTCCAAAAGCGCACTCTGAACCTTTGCCGGAGAACGATTTATTTCGTCTGCCAATACAAAATTTGCAAATACCGGCCCTTTCTTTACCTGAAATTGCTCGTTCTTCTGACTATAAATCATAGTACCAACAATGTCCGAAGGAAGCAAATCCGGTGTAAACTGGATTCGTTGAAACTTAGCATCTATAATATCGCTAAGTGTGCTTATGGCCAATGTCTTTGCCAAACCCGGCATACCCTCAAGAAGAAGATGTCCGTCTGCTAACAAACCTATCAGTAAGTCTTCTACCAAGTGCTTTTGCCCAACTATCACCTTATTCATTTCCATAGAGATGATATCTACAAAGGCGCTCTCTTTCTGAATTCTGTCATTCAGTTCTTTAATGTTTATGCTATCCATAACGTTTATTATGTCTTTAAAACTTATTCTAATAATTATTCTTTGCCTGCTTTGCCTTTTGTTTGCTTGTGTTATATCTTTGCCTTGTAAACCTACCTCAAATGAGATACTTTGTAAAACTCTCATATAACGGAACCCCTTTCAGCGGGTGGCAGATCCAAAAGAATGCGCCAAGCGTTCAGGAGGAACTGCAAAAGGCTTTTTCACTATTGATTAAAGAAGATGTCGAATTTACCGGATGTGGCAGAACAGATGCCGGAGTTAATGCAGTCAATTATTTTGCCCATACAGAAATCGCCTCCAAAATAGCAATTAGTGGAAAGTCCAAGCAGCATTTTCTATACAAATTAAATGCCATTCTACCCAATTCCATAAAGGTTTTCGGAATATATAAAATGTACGCCGATGCGCACGCCCGTTTTGATGCAGTGAGCCGTACCTACAAATATTTTCTCACAACAGAACCATCGCCTTTTGACGGCCCTCACGTATGCTATTTCAAATGCCGAAAACTGGATGTAGAGGCTATGAACAAGGCTGCCGAGTTCCTCTTAGGCACACAAGACTTTTCAAGCCTGCAAAAAAGCGGAAGCGATGTAACCTCCCCAATCTGTACTGTTAGTGAAGCTTTCTGGAAAAAGGCCCCACTTCCGGCACCTTTTGCAAGAGAAAATAAAGGTTGCCGTCTGGTTTATACGGTAACCGCCAACCGGTTTCTCAGAAATATGGTGCGCGCAATGGTAGGTTCGCTTTTAGAGGTTGGCATGCACAAGAGAGAGCCTGAGTGGATTGCCCGGATGCTAAAAGAAAAATCCAGATGTGCTGCTGGTGCCAGCGTACCCGGCAATGCTCTTTTTCTAACCGAAATCAAATACCCGTATCCTATAAAGTAATACTAAATTGTAATTCCAAAAGGTATGTTTGCTAATATTTGGTTGATGATAAAAGGATTCTCAGAACATCTTTTTATAAATCCTAATGACTGCGACAATTCAAAAATAAAAAAAAGTTGTTACAGAGTTTTGTTGCTATTGATACCGATGGTGGTTCTCAGCCTTACACTTTTCTATTTCTATAAAATCCCAACAAGGGATATTAGGATTTCAATCTTGGCGAATTCCGATATTAAAATAAAGACTTTAGATATGTATTTAAGTTGGGATTACGGTGGCATTCCCCAAGAGAAAAAACTATTAAACTTTAGCGGAAGTTCTAAAAACTCCGTTGACTCAATGCATTTTATGATAGAATACTATATAGATTCTTATTATAGAGATTCCCTGTTGTATCTACCAAAAAGTTTTTCTACCTATGATTTCTTTGGATTTAGAAACAAGAAAACGGCACTCCCGATTTATAAAAATTTATTTAATAAACTAAAGATAAATTGGCCATATTATTATGAAGGTGTTGACAAAACGCCAGCATCACTTCTTCACGGAATAGCCATCAGTCATCCGCCAGCATTAATTCGTCTTTCAAAAACAGGAGTATTTTATTTCAATAGTCCTCCCACTATTGCTGTCGTGCAATCTAAACCAAATCAAGATAGCACAACAAAACTTTATTATGATAATGTCAACATACTATCTCCTTTGTGGGGAGCTGAAAAAGGGAACCCTTCTGTATATTATTTTGGCACTACAAGTGGAATGAATTCACCTCATTTTTATGACATTTATGATATTTCTAAGACTAACTTTCATATTTCTCTCGAATTTCCAACATTTTTATTAGACTCTTGCAATACATCATTGAAAATAGAATTCGGAGCTAACACAGAGTTTTCCAAAATGATTCCGGAGCCTGATATTATCAGTATGAGTAGCATAACATTCAATGATGTAAAAAAGATCAAAGTCATTGAAGAAAAGGGGATTTGGTTCCAGACAAAACACACTTATCAAGAGAACATACAATCTATAAGATTATTTGTAATTACATCTATCCTCGGTTTTTCTTTTGCTAAAGCAATAAGGCAAATCATCAATATTATTAAAATCTTAATTTTTAGAAAACATAGCAATAATTAATATATGTTTCAAACATTCGTTTTCTCGCATAGTTTTTGCTTAGTGAATTTTCGTTCGCAGAGAAATAAATTATAAATACAATTAATATGACATTGTTCACATTTCTACTTCAGGCAGACACTCTGGATGCCCTCAATCAGGCAGCGGCAGCAGTGGCCACAAAAGAAAAAATTTCCCTCTCCATGATAGATATGGCAGTGAAGGGAGGCTGGCTAATGATTCCTCTTATAATTCTTTCAATTATAACCATCTACATCTTTGGCATGAAATGGTGGACTATATCAAAAGCCTCCAAGATAGATCCCAACTTTATGAAAGATATCAGAGATCATATCCATTCCGGAAAAATTGCAGCAGCTCAGAATCTTTGCAAACAAAACGATACTCCGGTTTCGCACCTGATAGAAAAAGGCATTGAAAGAATGGGAAGACCGCTCACCGATATTCAGGCTGCCGTAGAGAATATGGGGAATATAGAAGTTGCAAGGTTGGAAAAAGGCCTGCCTGCTTTGGC
>ONYJ01000142.1 GCA_900322025.1 uncultured Bacteroidales bacterium
AAGATAAGAATTAGCTTTGATGAACTCAGTTGTAAGGCAGAGGCTCATAAGATTTTGGGAATCTTTGGAGTACAGCCTTGTTGTCAGAGCCAAGAACAAGGTGGTGGGCAAAAGCATCACTGCCCGGCTGAGAGAACCTTTATGAAGAGAGATACTCCATACCTTACACAAGAAGTATTCAACTCCTATCATAGCGAATCGGCGATGATGCGCTTTATAAAGAAACTCGAGAGGAAAGATATTTCTTTGGCTCATTCCATGATACCTCTTGGAAGTTGCACCATGAAACTCAATGCGGCTGTTGAAATGATGCCTCTGAGCTGGAGCGAACTCACAAATGTTCACCCGCTTGCACCAAAAGATCAGGTTAAGGGATACATGCAGTTGATCCAAGAACTCATGCAAGATCTCAACACCATTACAGGTTTTGCGGCTTGCTCACTACAACCTAACTCTGGAGCAGCCGGAGAGTATGCAGGGCTCTCTACCATACATAGATTCTTTAAGGCCACCGGCCAAGAGCAAAGAACTGTAATGATTATTCCTACATCAGCCCATGGCACCAACCCGGCTTCTGCCGCTATGGCCGGCTTTGAGATTGTACTCGTAGGATGCGACGAAAACGGCAACATAAATGTAGAAGAGCTGCAGCAAAAAGCAGAGGCTGCGGCCGACAAACTTGCAGGACTGATGATTACCTACCCTTCTACTCACGGAGTGTTTGAGGTTAAAATCAAAGAAATAATAGATGCTATTCACAGGTTTGGCGGAAAGGTTTATATGGATGGTGCTAATATGAATGCCCAGATAGGCCTCACCAACCCTGGCTTGATTGGTGCAGATATCTGCCACTTGAACCTCCACAAATCGTTTGCAATGCCACACGGAGGAGGAGGCCCTGGCGTAGGCCCTATATGCTGCACAGCAGAACTTGCTCCTTACCTCCCTGGTCATCCGGAAGAAAACTGTATTGCCGTTAATTGCCAAAAGGCAAAAGGTTCTAAGGGCGAAGATGCTGTTTCTGCAGCCCTCTATGGCAATCCGCTGCTTTTGCCTATTACTCACGCCTATATAAAACTACTTGGTGCAGAAGGTCTTAAAGCTTCTTCAGAAGTAGCAATTCTTAATGCAAACTACATTGCTCAAGCACTAAAGAACGAATATCCTACCCTTTACACCGGTGCAACGGGGCGAGTAGCGCATGAGTGCTTATTAGACTGTAGAGATTTTATGAAAAAATACGGAGTGGGTTCTACAGACATAGCAAAAAGGCTTATGGATTTTGGACTCCACGCCCCAACATTGTCTTTCCCTGTACACGAAACCCTTATGGTAGAGCCTACAGAAAGCGAACCTAAAGAGGAAATGGATCGTTTTATCGAGGCTATGAAAACCATCAAGGCTGAGTGCGAAAAAATTGCAAAAGGAGAATTTGATCCTAAAGATAATCCTGTTGCAAATGCACCTCATCCGGCACATGAGTGTTGTTCAGACTCTTGGGCACACCCTTACTCCCGAGAAGTTGCAGCTTATCCTCTTGAATGGATAAGAGACAACAAGTTCTGGCCTACAGTATCCAGAGTAGATGATGGTTATGGCGACCGCAATCTCATTTGCTCTTGCCAGTAATACCAACACCAAGCTATACCAAAGAGAAAAATACCCACTTTTTGGCATTGCAGCATACACAACACGATAATACCTTTGCATCGTCTTAGATTCATAAGTGTATTTACGTTAGTTGTCAACCGCAAACAGGCCGCCCTAATCAAAATCAAGGGCGGCTCTTGTGCGGGAATTTTAGTTTGAAAAAATTACTACCAACTATGATATCAAGTTCTTCTCGATTGGCCGATGTTATAAACCAGACCCCATGTATCTTGTCTGTTATAGATAGGCTGAATATCCGTCTTGGGTTTCACGATGCAACAATTAGAGATATTTGCAACAAGTATGGTTTTTCCATAGAACTGCTCACAAGCATTTTCAATATTTATGCCCATAACGGCTACGAGCCACAAATAGATACGCTATCTAAACAAGATATTCTTAAACTTGTTAAGTATCTTCAAACCTCACACAAATATTATTCAAAGAAGTGCTTCCCAAAACTGCACAGAAAAATACATTTGCTGCTAAAAAAAGGAGATGCGTCAAACGCCCAGATTCTCAATAAATTCTACGACGACTACAGCGAAGAGCTTGCACGCCATTTCTTGTTCGAGGAGACAACCGTATTTCCGTATGTAAAAGGGCTTTTATCTAACACCGCTAAAGCAGACTCTATGTTTAACATCTACAGCTTTGCT
>ONYJ01000089.1 GCA_900322025.1 uncultured Bacteroidales bacterium
GATTTTGCGCATAATCCGGAACCGCTACCGGCTAATCTCACAGAACTTTCTGAATGTGTGGTAAAATCAGGGGCCAACTTAGGCATATCGGTAGATCCCGATGTAGATCGCTTAGCGTTTATTTGCGAAGACGGAACTCCATTTGGAGAAGAATATACACTGGTGTCTGTAGCTTCCTATGTTTTATCCAAGCGTTTAGGCCCTACAGTATCCAATCTTTCATCTACAAGAGCTCTGAGAGATGTTACAGAAATGGCAGGCGAAAAGTATTATCCTGCAGCAGTTGGAGAGGTTAATGTTACCACAAAGATGCACCAAGTTGGGGCTGTTATAGGCGGCGAAGGAAATGGTGGTGTTATATATCCGGGGCTGCATCATGGTAGAGACGCATATATGGGAGTTGCCCTATTCCTTTCCAACCTTGCACATAAAAAAATCACAATGAGCCAGTTAAGAGATTCTTATCCACAGTACCACATCTCTAAAAACAGAATAGAAGTTTCTGAACCAGACATGGTAGATAAGATACTGGTAAAGGTGAAAGACAGTTATGCTCATCTGAATCCTCTTACCATAGATGGTATAAAAATAGATTTTGAAAGCCGCAAAAGCTGGGCACAACTCAGAAAATCCAACACGGAACCTATAATACGCCTCTATTGCGAAGCTCCTACAAAAACTGAAGCCGAAGCTATTGCCGCCGAAATCATGAAACTTGTAAACTCCATAGCATAACAACAGCAGTATGTTCTCCTTCAGAACAACCGATATATTCAAACAAGAAGATCTTGTATTGCACAAAGGCAAGGTTATGGTTATCTGCAACCAATCTGCGTGGAATCCACTGGAAAAATCCTATACATTTCAGGGATTTATGCAACGCGGCAACCTATCTTGCGTTATGGTTCCACCCGAAGACGGACTTGTGGAACATCCCATATCTAACATTGTGCCATTCAACACTATAAGTAACTCAGGTTTGTCGCTTGTTTTTTCTGAAGACGACTTTATTTCTTCCGATGCCATCGTATTGGAATTACAAGATGCCGGATGCAGATATTTCTATGCCCCAAATCTTATCATGAGCCTATTTAGCTTCTTGATAGCCAAAGATGCCAACATACCTGTATATATAATAGATCGCCCTAACCCTTCCGGACGACAGGTAGAAGGCACTTCTCTAAGAGCAGGCTATCGCTCCGATATTGGCATAGAAGGCATACCGCATAAATATGGAATGACTATCGGAGAATTGGCTACATATCTGCATGGCAGGCTTGGCGCAAGGTTTCCTCTGCATATAATATCGTGCAGAGCATCTACAATAGGCAAGCTGCTAATGAGTTGGACTATTCCCCTATCCAAAGATTTTGCAGGCTTCTTTACACATGCGTTCTATTGCGGGCAATATCTATGGAAAGGCACCAACATAAGTTGCGGAGAAGGCACACTAAGGCAATATGAAATGTTTGGCGCTCCTTTCTTGGAATACCTTGATTTAGAAGACACCCCTATTGCCGCAGATTCAGGAGTTTACACTCGTTGGACCTCCTTTACTCCAGACAGCGGCCTCTATAAGGGCGACAGATGCTATGGCTATCAGTTGATGCTTACTCCGCAGAGCCAGTATAATTCTTTGGCACACGCTTTGCGATTGATAAGGTGCCTCAAAGATGCTTCGCCATCGTTCCGGATTTTGGAAAAAGAGCCTCAGCAAGAGAATAGCCTAATGGAAATGTTGCTCGGCGACAAAGAACTTATAGACTTTGTGTTGGGAAAAAGCTCTTGGAACGAAACAAAAGAACATATCAAAGTAGAGGAACAAAAGTGGATTAAAAAGACAAAGAAAAGCCTGCTCTATGAAGATGAGCCGCTTTTCAGAATTAAATAAGAGATTTATTAAAATTATAGAATTATGAATCCGGTACTTAAAGAAAATAGATTCTCGCAATACGCGAATAATGTGATAGTACAAGAAGGAGAATGTATGACAGTTAAAGGAACCACTATAAAAACCTGTCTTTTACTACTTCTTATGACAGTAGCAGCAGCCTATACATGGAAGGTTTCTTACGAATCTATAAATCCGATATCTCCTGTTTACTTTATGTTTGGGGGTGGAATCGGAGGATTTATACTGGCTTTAATTATCAGTTTTAAGCCTAAGACAGCTCCGTTTCTTGCACCTGTATATGCTGCAGCAGAAGGGCTTATGCTCGGTTGCATTTCGGCCTTTTACAATCAGAGTGCAAACACCGCAACCGCCGAGGCAGCTGCCAATACACAAGCCATAAGTAACATAATAGCAGGAGCCATATTGCTTACAATCATCACTACATTTGTGATGCTGATTCTATACCGTAGCGGTGCCATAAAAGTAAACGACCGTTTTCGCAAGGCTCTCAGAATAGCACTTGTTTCCATACTGGTTTTCTATCTTATAGGAATTGGAGTCTCTCTGTTTGGAGGCAGTAGCGGAAAGTTTTATAACATATTCTTTGGCAACAGCATACTCGCCATTGTTATAAACTTTGTAATAGTTGGAGTTGCAGCATTTTCGCTACTACAAGACTTCGACCTGATAGATAAAGGCAGCAAAATGGGGGCACCTAAATACATGGAATGGTATGCAGCTTTTGGCCTCTTAGTAACATTAGTATGGCTGTATTTAGAGATTCTCAGGCTTTTATCCAGAATATCTTCCAGAAATTAAAGCTTCTAAAGATTAAGATTTTTCTGCTTGGTTTTGTCTGCTGCCTTGGCTACAAACGGGAATAAAACAGAAACCGTTAGAACCATCAAGCATAGCAGCAACGGAAAATGCTTTGGTAAGCCTTCGGCTATGGAAGATGGCAGAAACATTCTGCCTACCAAAAAGTTACCAATTAGCATACCTATCTGAGCCACTATCACAGACAAAGAAACCGCAGCACCGGAATGTCTTTTGAATACCTGTCCAAGATAGTCGAAGATTACCGGTGCCGTAACCCCTATTCCAAAACCAAGCAATGTCATGGAAGCAAAGGCTCCCATGGCAGATGTCGGTAGCGCATACTGTATTATACCACCAATAAAAGCTATTGTCATAAACAGATACATGGCAACCTTCTTACCTCCGTTTTTCAGGCAGAGCGGCAGTGTAAATCTTCCAACAGCCATTCCTACAGTCATGAATATAAGGGCAGTAAGAGCTACTGCTGTACCTATACCGTTTTCTACATTTATGTAATAAGAGGTAGAGAAATTTGCACTTATAGCCTCCAATACACCTTGAAAGAAGAAAAGAATGCCGGCTATGGCCAGTATATGGAATCTAAAAAGTTTCAACGAATCTATAAATGAAAATTTCTCCCCGGTAGCAAGCTTTGCCTTAGGAAAACGGACAAATATAAAAGCTATAGAAAGAACACCTATAACCGCAGCAGACCACCGCATCGGAATAAGCGGATCGTAAGAGAATACTCTGCAAACAATCGTCCATAGCAGGCTGCCCACACAGTATGAGGCCCCTAAGAAACTCAACATAGTGGCCCTCGCATTATCGCCGTAGATATCTGATATTATGGCTATTGTTTCGCTATTAAGAACACCGCCTCCGGCCCCTATCAAAAATGCAGATAAAATCAATAACCAGATATTATGAGATAAGATAAAACCAAGCAAGCCAAGGGCAAGGGCAAATGAGCTACATATCAAAAGGGGTTTGTATCCATGGCGATCTACAACTGCACCGCATACAAAAGTACCGACAATTATGCCAAGCGTAAGAATCCATGGAAGATTCTGTACACCCTTTATGCTTTCTCCCAAAGAGGGTAGCATAGCTCCCCAGAAAAACATTGTAACACCAAAAAATGCACAGCCCAAACAGGCCACAATAGCCACAAGCCTGCGCGAATAAACGCCACTTTCCATAAAGTACCGATTTCCTTTTTAGCGCAAGTAGTATTATTTTTTAAGGTATCTATCTAACCATTCAAAGAATGTTCTCTGCCACAAAATACCATTCTGCGGTTTAAGAACCCAGTGATTTTCATCGGGATAAAGCAGCAACTCCGCCTCTATTCCTCTCATTCTTGCAGCATTAAATGCGCTTTCTCCCTGAGATGCAAGTATTCTGTAATCTTTTTCTCCATGAATACACAAAATAGGAGTATCCCATTTATCTACATAAACATGAGGTGAGTGAGCAAAGGTATTCTGAGCTGCCTTTAAGTCTTTTCTCCAGAAAGCTCCGCCCAAATCCCAGTTGGCAAACCACATTTCCTCTGTTTCTACATATTGCTGCATTTCGTTGAAGATACCATCGTGAGCAATAAAGGCCTTAAAACGCTTGTTGTGATTGCCTGCCAACCAATACACAGAAAAGCCACCAAAGCTTGCTCCTACACAACCCAAACGCTCAGTATCTACATAAGACTCTTTTGATATATCGTCTATGGCAGACAAATAATCTTTCATACACTGGCCGGTATAATCGCCACTAATTTGCTCTAACCACTCCATTCCAAACCCCGGTAACCCTCTTCTGTTAGGAGCTATGATAATGTAGCCGTTGGCAGCCATAATCTGGAAATTCCATCTATAGCTCCAGAACTGGCTTACAGGAGATTGCGGGCCTCCCTCGCAGAACAAAAGAGTAGGATATTTTTTAGACGGATCGAAATGAGGAGGATATATAACCCAACTCAGCATAAGTTTACCGTCTGTTGTTTTAGTCCATCTTTCTTCCACTTTACCCAACGCCAGCTTATCAAATATATGCTTGTTCTCTAATGAAACCTGGGTTGCTTCTCCAGATGCTGTATCTACAGAATAAATATCGTCTGGAAGCGACATTGAATGCCTCTTTGCTATGAGTTTGTCGCCTGATAAGGCCAAGCTCGCATAATCGTGAACTCCTTCTGTTAAGCAACATACATCGCCAGTAAGATCTGTACGATAAATCTGAGTTGTACCATGCCATACACCTATAAAGTATAGAGTTTTAGCATCGGCCCATATATAGTCGTCAACCCCGCTCTGGAACTTTTCGGTAATATAAGTTTTTGTGCCGGTTGCCAGTTCAAGAACACAAAGGCGATTACGGTCGCTCTCATAGCCATCTCTCTCCATGCTCAGCCATGATACATACTTTCCGTCCGGGCTATAAGCCGGATTGGTATCGTAACCCATGTTGCAGTCTTCTTTCTGCATATTCACAGCCTGCTTCTGCAACGATTCGTCGTATCTAACCTGCGGACGCTTATAATCAGCTGGTTTGCAAAGATTTCTTGTGGTAGCTGTATTTATATCGTACTCATAAATATCGGAGACTGTACTTATGGCATAGTCTAAGCCCGTCATTTTTTTGCAAGAATACGCAATCTTGCTGCCATCCGGGCTCCATGCCAACTTCTCGGCCCCGCCAAAAGGCTTGGATGGGCACTCATACATTTCTCCTTCGAGAATATCTTTTATCTGCGAGAATGAGTTTCCGTCAAATTCGGCAAGAAATGGATGCGGTATGCTTTCAACCCATTCGTCCCAATGCTTGTGCATAACATCGGTAACAATCATTCCGGTAGTTTTAGGAAGATCTGCATACTTATTCTTACCCATTACAAGCGAGCCCTCGTAAGGAATCTGAGAAATCAATATAACTTTCTTGCCATCTGGAGAAAACAAGAAATCTTCTACTTCCAAAGTAGTACCATCGGCCTTTTTTGCGGCAATCTTTTTAGGAGCTGAACCATCTGCATTCATTACCCACACTGCGGCTTCCCCATCTTCTGCAGACAGATAAGCAATCTTATTACCATTTTCAATCCACACAGCTCCGCTTTGGCTCTTTGAAGACTTGGTAAGTATCCTATTCTCAGAACCATCGGCATTCATCAGGCAAATAACAGTATGGCTCTTATTCTCCTTAACACTATAATACGACACATTATAGAGTATAGTTTTTCCATCCGGCGATGGATGAACGCCCCCTATTCTACCCATAGCCCAAAGAGCTTCCGGAGTCATCAGGTCTGAGGAAAGGGAAACTTCCTGCCTGCCTATAAATTCCTGTTGCTCCTCGCTCTGCGAGGAAGTACAACCAGATGTCAAAGTTGCCAATGCAATCATTGCGATAAATACTATTCTTTTCATATTATTTTAAAGCGTAAAGATTCTTTATAAGAAATGCAAAGGTTATTTCTTACCATTGCGAAAAACCAAAGAGGCCACGAGTACACTAAAGAGCATTACAAGAATTACCCACCAGAAATCGCGCAAACCATACTCCTCTCCAAATATCGGGAGCTTGATATTCATTCCAAATACTCCGGAAATAAGAGTTGGCGGCATAAATAAAAGCGATACAAATGTAAGAAGCCTCATTATCTTGTTCTGATCTAAGTTTATCAGACCAAGCACTGTATTCTGAAGATATTCAAGCCTCTCAAAATTAAAATTGGTATGGTTGAGCAACGAAGCTATGTCGTTTACAAGAACATCTAAACGAGGCCGGATATCACTTGGGAATTTATCGGAACGCGTCAGAGCCGTAACAATTCTCTGTTTATCCACTATATTCTCGCGCACCATCATTGTATTCTCCTGCATCCTGTTTATATCTAACAAGAAGTTCTCGTTTACCTTAGCCCCTACATTTACATTACGGCCAAATTTTTCTATTTGCTTTGCCATTACCTCTATCATGTCTGCATCAAGATCTACACGATTCTCCATGATAGAAACAAAAATATGATAACCGGTAGGATAGAGTTTGTATGAATACCCCATCCTCTTCTGAAACTCTGTAATGGTTCTAAGAGGTGCCTGACGCGTAGTAACAAGTACGCCTTCGGATATAACAAAAGAAACACTCTCTTCTGTATAACTATCCGGACCAGGAGTAATAAAATCGGTATTGGCAAATATTGCGTTGTCTGTTTCTGAATAGCGAGAAGAACTCTCTATTTCTTCTGCCTGTGCCCTGCTCTGCAGAGTGGTTTCCAAGAATTCTTCAACTGCCTGTGTTTCTGTTTTGTCAGGTTCATACAAATCTATCCAGAGGACATCATCAAAACCCAATGTATCTGTCAATTCCTTAACGTCTGAGGTAGTTAGAATCTGCCCCTTAGATTTGTAGAACACCTGAATCATACTCCGGCCTCCTTTTTTGCAATTATAGAGTTATACATAACAGACAGTATTACAAGTCTCGCAAATTTAAGAATTTTTCTTTGAGAAACACAGCATTCCACAGAAAGTCAGGGCCGCTATTACCAATATGAGGGCAAAACCAAAATCATAGCCCCAGCCAAAAACCTTGTTCTGTATGCAGTAACATAAAATAGGAACAAGCACACAGATAACCGGCACGGCCTTGTCTAAAGTGCCTCGTTTAGTTAAAATACCATACATAAATACCCCGAGTAACGGACCATACGTATATGATGCTATGGCATAAACCATATTTATAACAGAATCGCTCTTGAGATAGTTGAATGCTACCATCAGAAGAACAAAAAGAACTGCCATAACTATATTTACAACTTGCCTTACCTGCTTTTTCTTCTGATCTGTCCACTCCCTTTTCTCCATACCCAAAAGATCTATGCTTGCAGA
>ONYJ01000056.1 GCA_900322025.1 uncultured Bacteroidales bacterium
CCCAATCAGCTTGCCGGTTGGCTTGGCCCCGGCTGGTCTTTAAACGTAGGAGGCTGTATTACCATAGAGACCAATGGCATTCCCGATTATGGCGAGAATATTAAGCATGTCCCTGGTTTCTATTCTATTCACAAAGGTCCTGTGGCCACTACCAATGGTACCTATTGGCTCAATTCTCACAACCCAAATTATTACTGGCGTTTTATGCGCAACCGGCTTGTAGATTACGGCAGTGGTTCTTCTGCACCTGAAATCAATATAGTTACCGACTTCAACAGCAATAAGCCCAATGCTTTGCATACCTACGAATATGATGCGCTACCAGACATATTCCACTTCACCCTTCCCGGTGGCCACAGCGGTTCTTTTCATTTAGATTTCAATCGAAACATAGTTGTTTATAACACCCCTTTATCCGGAGGTTCGGATTACAGAGTGGAGATAGAAGAAGACCCGACTCCTTTGAGTCAATCACATGTGAGCCGTTTTAAAAGCATTACCATTATAAGTCCTACCGGTTATCGATATGTCTTCGACGGCTCCACCGGCAATGCCTGTGTAGATATGTCCAAAAGTTGTGAACGCCTATATTTCGATCTGATAAACGCCTGGCATCTTACGCGTATAGTAGCTCCCAATGGCCGCTGGGTAAGCTTTGAATATACAAGCTATCCTAAGACGGTGTATCGCCCAGGCAATGCTATGGTTTCAGGCGGTGTTAGCGATAATCAGTATTATTCTTCAGAGCCTATAATAGAGTACTATTGTGCTACAGGTCTCGGCGACGAATGTGGCCGCAGTCGTTGGACCGATACCCGCAGTGCCACGCTCAAAAGAATTGTGTTTTGCGACAGTTCTCAAATTGTATTTTCTCATAGCATACTTGATGCCTCTTTAGGTGATCAATATCGTCCTGAGCGCAACACGCCCCTTTATACTTATCCCAACACCATCCGTCTTTCCGCAATAGATGTGTATATAGGTTTTGAACAGCGCCATGTGGCTTCTGCCACATTTGCCCATAAGCGCAACACCAATGGTGCCCAAACAAGTTATTTAGGCTCTATTACAATACAGGGCGAAGGCACTTACAGCTTTGATTACCATGGTTGGAACGATGCATCCAAGCCCTACCCCCCTCACAACTGTTATGGAGTAGATCACTGGGGGTTCTATAATGGCAAAAATGGAAATTATTACCCACAATCAAATATAGAGCAACAGACACAAAAAGAGGTTATCATCGGCACTTCGCGGAATCCCGATGCCGATTTTGCCAAATTAGGTATGCTCTCCAAAGTTACTTATCCTACAGGCGGGTGGAGTAGCTTTGCGTATGAACCTCATACATGCAGTGCCGCCATAGACAGAAGTTATAATGCCGAACCTCTAAAATCTTTTGCCCCCCGCTTGATTGCATATACAGCTCCGGTAGGCGGGCTACGAATCAAACAGATTAACTCATATCTTTCAAATGGCACCCTCTCTCTCAGCAAGGAGTATAGTTATACCGATGCCCTTGGAAACAGTTCCGGCATTCTTACATGGCTTCCTCGTTACAGCATAGCGTTCTATAGTATGGTCAACAACTTTCTTACTGAAAGTTCCATTTATCGGAGTTCTTCTCTTCAGGATTATGGCTTTAACAATATTGAATATGTAAGCGTTGTTGAAAATGTAAAAGACAGCAGCAAAACAGTACATGTTTTTACCTCCAGTGCCGATGGCGAGGGTTTCATAGACAAGAAAATGATTAGCGGCACAACGGCCGAACGAGCCATCCTGTCCACCGGTATCGCAAGTCCGTGGGTGCCACAGCCCGGAAACCCACAACCCCTTCTAACGGCTCATGATGCAGTTTCACCACTCACCTCCTTTTCTTCCGAGCGCGGCAAACTCAAACAACGTATTGTCTATAAGAGCCATGCCGCCACATCTCCTTCTTTTGTGGAGAATATTCAATTCCAGAAAATGGAGTACTACTCACCTTTACCGTGTTACCTTGTCAGACAGTTCGGTCTGTATAACGTATTTACAGGCAAATATTATCCTGCATCTATTTTACAGACTACACGCGCAAATGATATAGTCAACGAAGATGTAAAGCAACAGTTCTTCTCTTACAACCACTATGGCGAGGTTATTGCCATAAAGGACCCACAGCCCAAAGGAGATACTATAATAACTGAGTATAAGTATCTTAGAGACTTGTCCGATAGTCAAATAAACGCAAGTGCCGTATATAAGGCAATGAGAAGAAGAAATATGCTTTCTCTGCCGCTCGATGAAAAGATTTATCTTAAAAAGGCAGGCTCCTCACAAAAGGTGCTTATTGGGGGCAAGGTCTGTACTTATGCGCTCTTCCCAAACTCTATAGATACACTTATATTACCTTCATATATAGATAATTACGATGAAACAACAAACAGTTGGAGAAGAGAGACCACATTTGCATTATATGATGCCTACGGCAATATAAAAGAGTTGTATGATGCTCAGCATACACCTATCTCCTACCTATGGAGCAGCGATGGTCAATACCTTGTACTACAGGCAAAAGGAGTAACACAGCAACAGATAGAGGTGTTGGCACAGCAACATTCCACCCCGCTGGAATGGAGTGAAATACCTTTTTCTGTGCAGGCATTGAGAAATGCTTATCCTATGGCAGAGATAACAGCAATAGAGCATATTAAAGGAGTGGGGCCATACAAAATAGAGGATGCTGAAAATAATCTTACGCTATTTAGCTATACACGTTGGGGAAAATTAAAGCAGAGCAAGAAACTTAATCAGACCACAACAAAAACCATCTCCACAACCCTCTATTCTAACGA
>ONYJ01000102.1 GCA_900322025.1 uncultured Bacteroidales bacterium
AATAGTCTGAGTTATAACCATTGTAATATCTCTGCTGGAAACTTAGGTTAAGGTTAATTCCAAGCTTGAACCAATCAGTAGCTCTTGTATTTACACTAACCCTTGCAGAATAACGATTCATAGAAGTTTCTGGCTGAACACCCACCTGTCTGTTTGCTACAAGAGAAACATAGTAATCTGTTTTAGGAGTTCTTCCTGAAACGGAAACCTCGCCTCCGATAGTAGGAGCATTGTTGTTGAGAATCCACTTCTTCCAGTTAGTTCCAATATTGTTGCTCAATCTGAAGTTCTTGAGAGCTTGGAAATCTGGATCTGTTGCAGACGAAGGATCTACTAATTCATGCATAGCAAACCATTCTGCAGAATTCAGAGACTTGATAGGCTGTTTTGCCAAACTGGAAATACCATAGTTGAAACCAACCTTTACAGTAGGTTTTTCTGTAGTACCCTTCTTAGTTGTAATATAAACAACGCCGTTGGCAGCTCTTGAACCGTAAATTGCAGTAGCAGAAGCATCCTTCAAAACAGTAACGCTCTCAATATCGCCGGCGTTCAATGTCTGGAAGATTGAGCTTAGAACTGGGTTACCGTCCAACACAATCAGCGGATCTGTTGAAGCATTCAGAGAGTTCACACCTCTAATACGCATAGAAACATTGGCAGCAGGGTCTCCTGATGATGTATAAACTTGCAAGCCGGCTGCGGTTCCCTGAAGAGCATCACCAGCATTGATGATTGGCTTGTCTTTTAGGGCCTTAGCCTTAACGGTTTCTGCAGAACCTACCACAGAAGAAATTTTTCTAGCAGAACCGTAACCTACAACGATTGTTGTTTCCAACATTGTAGCATCTTCTTGAAGAGCTACGTTGATAACCGATCTGCCATTGATAGGAACTTCCTGTGTAGTGTAACCCTGATAGCTTACAACAAGCACAGCATCTCTCCTTACGTTGATAACATACTGTCCGTTTGCATCAGTAGCAACACCTGAGGTTGTACCCTTTACCATAACGCCCGCTCCGTACAACGGCTCATTGGTAGCCGCATCGGTAACGGTTCCTGTTACCTTTATTGTCTGCGCATAGGCAAACTGCCCAACACACAACAACAGTAACGCCAAAACAAATGTAATTCGTTTCATTTGGTTGATTTTTAGTTAGTTTTAAGTAGTGTTGTTTATTGTTAATAAAATATTTGTCCGGTTGGTTTTAGTTTTTTCAGACTGCAATATATAATTTTTTTTTCATATATGCAAAATATCTTTTCTTTTGTTTCCGGAACAACATTACCAATAATGCAACTCATATAAATGTCAGAAATAGCACAATACTATTCCCTGTATTAATTATAGTACAATATATTGCTTAATTGTATATTACTGTTGATGTAATTTTGTTGATATATCACTAAGGATACATGCTATTGATGTACGGCCGTTGATATATTTCTTTCTCGGATTTGCCATTAATTTGTATTCGACAGTTATATTTGCACTCATAAAAATAGAAGAAGCCGATATACAAAAAAGTATGATTGGAATTTTTGATTCAGGTGCCGGTGGGCTTACCGTATATAAGGAGTTATTAAAAGCATTACCAAAAGAAAGTTACGTATATGTAGCCGATACAGCCCATTGCCCCTATGGTCCAAAGAGTAAGGAGTATATTACAAGGCGTGCAAAAAAAATTTCTGAGTATCTCATCTCTAAGGGAGCTCAGATAATAGTTGTAGCCTGTAATACTGCAACAGCAGCAGCCATTCATACTCTAAGGCAGTCTTTTGATATTCCGTTTATTGGCATGGAACCGGCCGTTAAACCAGCCACCCTTCTCACAAAAAGTGGAGTCATAGGAGTTCTTGCCACCAAGGGCACTCTTAAAGGAGAGTTATATCTTAACACATCAGAAAAATTTGCTCGCAGCAAAGAAATCAAAATCATCGAAATTATAGGAACAGGTTTGGTAGAAGCTGTAGAGGCAGGAAATCTGAATACTCCTGAAACAAAAGGGCTTCTAAAGAAATATATCACTCCTATGGCAGAGCAGAATGCAGATTGCATAGTATTGGGTTGCACGCACTATCCGTTTTTAGAAGATACTATAAAGGAGGTGGTGAATGAGGTTACAGGAAAAGAAAATTCCATGCAAATAATTAACCCCGCACCGGCAGTTGCTAAAAGAGCAAAAGAGGTATTAGACTCACTGAATAACAATAACTGCAACTGCGACAAAAGTAGCAGCAAAAACTGCAGCAACAACTGCGATAACAGTAGCAGCTACAATAACTGCGATAATAGTAGCAGCAACAATAACTGCGACAAAAGTAGCAGCAACAACTGCGATAACAACTGTAACAATAACTGCAGCAACAACTGCAGCAACAACAACGCTGAGACTGATACACCTGCTGCCACACATACCATTATATCAACAGCCTCAGATACTACCGCATTAAAAAGGCTTACACAAATTGTTTGTCCAAAAACATTCCGCAAAAATCAAAAATATCTATCTTTGCAGCTATGATTCTGATAACCTGCCGAATCATTTTTTTGATTTCAAACCAGAATTAACTTTATATAAAACTAACAATTATTTATCCGTATGGTTTCCGAATTATTATTCTATTTGGTCCCTCTGGCCTCATTGGTGGCCCTTGGTTTCGCCTATCTGTTTTACAAACAGATGCTTGCACAAGACGAAGGTACCCCAAAAATGAGAGAAATAGCACTCTATGTAAGACAAGGTGCTATGGCCTACTTAAAACAGCAGTACAAAATAGTTGTGATTGTATTCATTGTTCTGGCAGCACTTTTTGCATTTCTTGCATACGTGCTTAATGTTCAGAACGGATGGGTGCCGTTTGCCTTTTTAACAGGCGGCTTTTTCAGTGGATTGGCAGGCTTCATAGGAATGAGAACCGCAACATTTGCATCCGCAAGAACTGCGAATGCAGCCAGAAAGTCTCTTAATGGCGGTTTAAAGGTTGCTTTTAGGAGCGGTGCAGTTATGGGTCTTACTGTAGTAGGCCTTGGTTTGCTCGATATTTCTATCTGGTATCTTGTTCTGGATTACTTTGTTAATCCGGCAGATATGAGCCAGAAACTAACTATAATAACAACCACAATGCTAACCTTTGGAATGGGAGCCTCTACACAAGCTTTGTTTGCAAGAGTGGGTGGCGGAATATATACCAAGGCAGCTGATGTGGGAGCAGACCTTGTAGGTAAAGTAGAAGCCGGCGTTCCGGAAGACGATCCTCGTAACCCTGCCACCATAGCAGATAATGTTGGAGATAACGTTGGAGATGTTGCCGGTATGGGAGCAGACCTCTACGAATCGTACTGCGGTAGCATACTTGCAACTGCGGCACTTGGCGCCTCTGCCTTTGTGGGCAATCCGGATATGCAGATTAAGGGAGTTTTTGCACCAATGCTCATTGCGGCAGTAGGAGTATTTCTCTCTGTAATAGGTATTTTCCTTGTTAAGACAAAAGAAAAGGCCGGAATGTCTCAACTACTGAAATCGCTGAGTATAGGAGTTAATTTTGCATCAATTCTTATAGCAGTATTCTCCTTTGCCATTCTATATATTTTAGATATGAAGAACTGGATAGGAATATCCTTCTCGGTAATTACCGGCTTAATTGCAGGTATTATAATTGGCAAGATTACAGAGTACTATACCTCTCACTCTTTTAAGCCAACTCAAAAAATTGCAAAGAGTGCAGAAACCGGCCCGGCTACGGTAATTATATCCGGTGTTGGTACCGGCATGATTTCTACAGCCGTGCCTGTTATAACCATAGGTTGCGCCATTATTCTTGCATATCTGTGTGCCATAGAATTTTCTGCCGATCTCCTTTCTAAAGAAAATCTGTCTTTGGGATTGTACGGCATTGGCATTGCCGCTGTTGGTATGCTTTCTACTTTGGGAATAACACTGGCAACAGATGCTTATGGCCCTATTGCAGACAATGCCGGCGGTAATGCTCAGATGAGCGGTTTGGAACCGGAAGTAAGAGACAGAACAGATGTGCTCGATGCCCTTGGCAATACAACAGCAGCCACAGGTAAAGGCTTTGCCATAGGTTCAGCCGCACTTACCGCACTTGCCCTACTCGCTTCATATATAGAAGAAGTAAAGATTGCCCTCATGAGAATTGTAGATAAGTTTGGCATTGAGGCCGCTATAAAAAATCTCAACACACATGAGTTAAAAGTAGCAGACGCCTCTACCTTGCAAAATGCCGGATTCTCAGACTTTATGACATGGTACGATGTAACCTTGATGAATCCTAAAGTTTTGGTGGGAGTCTTTATCGGAGCCATGCTCGCCTTCCTATTCTGCGGACTAACAATGGGTTCTGTAGGCAGAGCTGCACAAAAGATGGTAGAAGAAGTAAGAAGGCAATTCAAAACACGCAAGGGTATTCTCGATGGAACAGAAACTCCAGACTATGCACGCTGCGTAGAAATATCTACAAGAAGTGCGCAACACGAGATGATAGGTTCTTCTTTACTGGCAATTGCAGCTCCTATAGTTGTTGGTATATTGCTCGGTGTTTCAGGCGTTTTAGGCCTTTTGGTAGGAGGCTTGGCTTCTGGTTTTGTTTTGGCCATATTTATGGCAAATTCCGGTGGTGCTTGGGACAATGCCAAAAAATTTGTAGAGGAAGGCAATTTTGGAGGTAAAGGTTCATACGCCCACAAAGCCACTGTGGTGGGAGATACTGTTGGAGATCCTTTCAAAGATACAAGCGGACCTTCTTTGAATATTCTCATCAAACTAATGAGCATGGTATCTATTGTAATGGCCGGTGTTACCGTAGCTGTGAACCTACTCTAAAACATATCGTAAACATGGAACCTTTAAAGTTTGAATCGATATATTTCGAAACCTTGTGGGGTGGGGAAGAGTGGATACTCTCCCCCATTCCCGGCAAGGAAACCACCTGCAATGGTCAGCCTCTGTCTTTCTATGTAAAAGAATTGCAGCACAGGCTATTAGGCACAAAAGTGGCAAAAATATACGGAAACAGGTTCCCTATTCTTATAAAGAATATCAAATCGAGACAACAGCTGTCTGTTCAGGTTCATCCAAACGATAGTATTGCGCGTTCTAAAGGAATGCACAATGGTAAAACAGAAATGTGGCTGGTAAACAAATGCAGCGGAGATATTTCAGAAAATCGTGTAGATGAAGGTTATCAAGACGATGCAGACGAAATTCTCGTAGGACTATCAAAAAAGATTTCTGCCCAACACCTCAAAACTGTTGTGTACAATAGTGTAGAAAATCCTGATATCCAAACAGCAGAAGAGAGTTTAGAAAGCCTTCTTCAAAGATATAGAGCCAAAAAAGGAGATTGCTTTTTTATTCCTGCCGGCACCATTCATAGCATAGGAGCAGGCTTAGATATACTTGAAATTCAGCAAGCTTCAGAAACAACTTATAGGCTATACGATTTTAACAGAATAGATAAAGACGGCAAACGCAGAAGGTTAGATATAGAAGATGCCCTAAGCTGCATAGCACCGGAAGGAGAAATAAATCGAGGAAACTACTCAGCCGATATCATTAACTGTTATGCAAACTCTTCTGCCGTTGTAACCCTTGCAAGTTGCCCTTATTTCACCTCCACATTTGTAGATTTCAACCGATTCTGCCGCCCTAAATGCGGAGCAGAAAATTTCTACCATATAGACAACTCTCGCTATGGTTCCTTCTCTGTAATCGTCTGCATTGAGGGTAGCGGCAAACTACTCTATAACAGCACCTCAGAAGAATATATCAACAAAGGCGATGTACTGCTGCTACCGGCCGAACTCGGCAGCAGCGACATCTACTCCACCTCCAACCTTCAACTTGTAGAAGTGCACATCTAAAGCTTAACTACAAGCAGCTCCATCTCCAATTCACGACCAATTCACGACCAACTCATGAAATGCGAGCAAGAATCTACTGTATAAAATAAAACCCCGAAGGCTTTTATCTAACCTCCGGGGTTTGTATCAATAATGTCCGTTGCTAATTGCTGTAGGACAATTAGATGATACCCTGCTCTAACATAGCAGTAGCAACCTTCATAAAGCCTGCGATATTAGCACCCTTAACATAGTCTATACGACCATCTGGCTGAGTACCATACTTAACGCACTGCTCATGTATGCTCTGCATAATAAAGTGAAGTTTATCGTCAACTTCCTTAGCAGACCAACTGATATGGCTTGCATTCTGAGTCATTTCAAGACCTGAAGTTGCTACACCACCGGCATTTACAGCCTTACCAGGGGCAAAGAGAATACCCTTACTCTGGAAGTAGTGGATAGCACCTGGCTGACAACCCATGTTAGAAACCTCGCAGCAGCACCAGCAACCATTCTTCTCCAATTCTTTTGCATCGTCCTCAGAAAGCTCATTCTGGAAAGCACAAGGAAGAGCTATATCACAAGCTACGCTCCAAGCCTTCTTACCAGCGGTAAACTTAGCTTTGCCAGGGAATTTTGTAGCCATATCCTCAACTTTGTTGCGGTTAGAAGCACGCATATCGAGCATATAGTCTATCATTTCGTCTGTAATGCCATCTGGAATTTCGCAAACTCCATCAGGACCGGAAATTGCAACAACCTTAGCACCAAGTTCTTTAGCCTTTGTTGCTGCACCCCATGCTACATTACCAAAGCCAGAAAGGGCAACTTTCTTGTCTTTGATATTTTTACCGGCAGTCTCAAGAAGGTGCTGAGTGAAATACAATGCGCCAAAACCTGTAGCCTCAGGACGAAGGATAGAACCTCCCCAAGTAGAGCCCTTACCGGTAAGAACACCTGTATTGTACTCTCTTGCAAGCTTCTTGTACATACCATACATAAAGCCAATTTCGCGGCCACCTACTCCTACGTCGCCGGCAGGAATATCCTGATCAGGACCTATGCAGTTCCAAAGCTCTGTCATAAAGGCCTGGCAGAAACGCATGATTTCGTCGTTAGACTTTCCAACAGGATCGAAGTCTGAACCACCCTTTGCACCACCCATAGGAAGAGTAGTAAGAGCGTTTTTGAAAGTCTGCTCAAAACCAAGGAACTTCAACATTGAAGGTACTACAGCCTTGTGGAAACGAAGACCTCCCTTGTAAGGGCCTATTGCACTGTTAAACTGGATACGATAACCGAGGTTAGTCTGAACATCACCTTTATCATCTACCCAAGTTACACGGAATGTAAAAATACGGTCTGGTTCTACCATTCTTTCTACAATCTTAGCCTTCTCAAATTCAGGGTGTTGATTGTACACCTCTTCTATGCTCTCAAGAACTTCTTGAACCGCCTGAAGGTACTCATTTTCACCAGGATGCTTAGCAGCCAGGTTAGCCATTATATCAGCTGTTTTCATAAATTTATGATTTTAATAAAGTTTATTATAAATTAAGTGTATATAAATTCTATTTAACGGTCCAGGTTGCACCACTATTAAGAAGTTCGTCCATAGAATGAATCTTGGCTTTTGCCTTAACTTCTTCTAACTGAGCGTGCAAGCTCTCATCGTAAGTTTTATCTGCAACATCGCGAATTACGCCTAACGCAACAGGGAAATCAGGGCCTTTCATATCTACCAGCATACTATGAACACCAAAGTTATCTTCTTTGGAATTATGAACAAGCAGATCTTTTTCGGATATTCCATTTTCTCCAAGTTTTACAACTTTGAGTTTAAGGCCATCCAAAACAATTCCCTTATCGCGATCTTTGCCAAATATCATAGGCTCCCCGTCTTTAAGTACTATTGTTCTGTCAGCTCTGGTAGCACGGTCTGAAATATCTGCATGAGTACCGTTATTGTAAATCATACAATTAACGAGCATTTCCATTACAGAAGTACCCTTATGAAGAGCTGCTCTAACCATAATTTCTTGGTTGAGAGCAAGTTCTGTATCTAAGCTTCTGGCAAAGAAAGTACCTCTGGCACCCAATACAAGTTCTCCGGGAGTAAACGGATACTCTACGGTACCGTAAGGCGAAGTTTTGGTTACCATTCCATATTTTGAGGTAGGAGAATACTGTCCCTTTGTAAGACCATATATTCTGTTGTTGAACAAAATGATATTCACATCTATATTCCTTCTTATCTCATGTATGAAATGATTTCCTCCGATGGCCAAAGCATCGCCATCACCGGTCATCTGCCATACAGAAAGGTTAGGATTAGCCACTTTTATTCCTGTAGCCAAAGCACCTGCCCTACCATGAATTCCATGGAAGCCGTATGTATTCATATAGTATGGGAAACGGCTGGAACAACCTATACCGGAAACAAATACAAATTGCTCCTTGCTCATTCCGGTTTTTTCGCAAATCTCCGGCATAGCCCTGAGAACTGCTGTAAGTATTGCGTGGTCTCCACAACCAGGGCACCACTTTACTATCTGATCGCTTTTGAAATCTTGCTGTGTGTATTTCATTGCTTTTTCCTCCTGTGGTTAAAGAGCCTTTACGGCATCTACAATTTCTTGAACCATAAATGGCTGGCCCTGTACCTTGTTGAGTTGCAGATAACTGAACTGTGGAAGCTTAGCTCTCAAATAATCTGCAAACTGACCGCTGTTTAACTCGCATACAAGAATTTTCTTGTAACGACCAAATACCTCTGCAGTATTTTTAGGTAGCGGATTTATATAATCGAAGTGCGCAAAGCCAAGCTTAGTGCCTTCTTCAAGCAACTGATTTGCAGCTGTATAAAGATGTCCGTAAGTTCCGCCCCAACCTACCAACAGAACATCAGCAGACTGTTCTCCATAAACCTCCAAAGCAGGAATGCTGTCTGCTATCTTTTCGAGTTTGGTTGCACGGTTCTTAACCATCATTTCGTGTACCTCCGGATCTGAAGAAACTGCACCGGCAGGAGTCTTTTCCAAACCACCTACCCTGTGCTCCAATCCGGGAGTGCCAGGTATAGCCCACTTTCTCACAAAGGTCTTAGGATCTCTTTCGAACGGTTTGAACTTACCTTCGCACTTATCTACGATAGGAGGAGTAATAGAAGGATACTCGCTCATGGAAGGAATCTTCCAAGGCTCACTTCCATTGCCAAGATAACCCTCTGAAAGGAAGATAACTGGCATCATGTGCTCCATAGCATATTTTGCGGCATAGAATGCTGCACGGAAGCAATCACTCGGGGTACGAGCTGCCATAACCATAACAGGGCACTCTCCATTTCTTCCGTAGAGAGCCTGTGCAAGATCTGTCTGCTCTGTTTTGGTAGGAATACCTGTAGAAGGACCACTTCTCTGAACATCTACTATAACCAAAGGTAACTCTGCTATGCAGGCCAAACCCATAGCCTCGCTTTTGAGAGAAAGACCAGGGCCGGAGGTCGTGGTAACCGCCATGTTGCCGGCATACGCAGCACCTATAGATGTACAGATGCCGGAAATCTCATCTTCGCACTGCATTGTCTTAACACCCAAATTCTTGTGTATTGCAAGCTCTTCCAAGATTGCTGTTGCCGGTGTTATAGGATATGAGCCAACGAACATAGGTCTGCCGCTCTTTTGAGCAGCAGCAATAAGGCCCCATGCTGTAGCTTGATTTCCGTTAACGCTTCTATAAACACCCTTTTCTTGTTTTGCCGGTGCTATAGTATAAGTGTTACCAATAGCGTGTGTATTGTGAGCATAATTGTAACCATCGTTCAGAACCTTAATATTAGGCTCTATCAACTCTGGCTTCTTTGCAAATTTTTTCCTTAGATAATCTTCTGTAAAATGGAGAGGACGGCTAAACATAAAGTAGCACATTCCCAAGGTAAAGATGTTCTTACATCTTACAATAGATTTCTGATCCATTCCGCTGTCTTTCAGGCTCTCTTTTGTCATAGAGGTAATAGGAGCCCAAATAACATTGTAATCCTGAAGATTAAGTTCTTGAACAGGATCAAGTGTTTTAAAGCCAGCCTTTTCCAAGCCTTGCTCATCAAATGAATCTTGATCGAGAATGATACTTCCGCCAGGTTTTGCAAACTTGGCATTAGCCATAAGTGCAGCAGGGTTCATTGATACAAGAACATCTGCAAGATCTCCGGGAGTCTTTACATTGCTCTGACCAATATGCACTTGAAAACCAGATACACCGGAAACGGTGCCCTGAGGAGCTCTGATTTCAGCAGGATAATCCGGGAAAGTAGAAATCTCATTACCGTACAATGCAGAAGCATCTGCAAACAAAGTACCTGTGAGTTGCATTCCATCACCGGAGTCTCCGGTGAAACGGATTACCACGTCTTTTACGTCAACCACTTTACGTTCCATAATAAAGATACGCGTGTAGAAATACTTTCAATTAATTATTAAAATGTTGTCAAATATAGATAACTTTTCAAGACTAAGCAACAAAAATACTATAATTTTTAACTAATAGAGCTCTTATTTGCTAAAAAAGAAAGGGCGACTTTCAGTCTCCAGACTTTTTAGCCGCCCTAAAAACAATCGCTATATCTAATAACTATTTTAGTATAAATTACTGTATCTGGGTAGGTTGTGTCTTGCTGGCAGGTATTCCAAGCTCTGCCTTTACAAGAGGAAGCAGGTTTACAGTATTTGCTTCATCTACATAGATTACGGCACCGGAAGACAAATCTATTACATAGGCAATCCCTTGAGCTTTAGCAACTTTATCTATAGCTTCCTGAGCCTTCTTCATCACAGGCGTCAGAAGCGATTCTTGGCGTGTAGAAAAATCCTGCTCTGCAGTCTGCTGAAATTGCTGAATGCGCTGTCCCAAGCTATTAAGTTCGTCTTCCTTAGTTTTGATTATAGACTCATTCCAAGTAGCCTTCTTGTCGTTATACTCCTGAAGTTTTGTGTTAAAGTCTGTCTGCATGGAAGAGATAGTTTCACTCAACTCCTTGCCAAAAGCCTGAAGTTCTTTTAAAGCTGCATCTCTTTCAGGCATAAGCGCCACAATCTCTTGAGAGTTGATATGCCCTAATTTCTGAGCAGAAGCTTTGGTAGGCATCATGGCTGTAGCTGCCAATACAGATACAACCATCAACATAAATGTCTTCTTCATAATTTCAATTTCTTATTTTATAATTGTTTATTCTATCTTTCTATTATACTCTACTTCAAGTTCTTTCTATGCCTTTCCGCATCCTATCTTTCAGTATTGTTCACTTTCAGTAATCCTAAGTATCTCTCCTACGATATTGTTATTTAATTGTAGGATAAAGCTTTATAACAAGGTCGCTTAAATCGGCAGAAGATGCCGCATATACAACTCCCTCTGTAGTTGCTATATCTATTATCAGCAAGTAGCCCCCCTGCTCTGCAACCATATCTATGGCCTTCTGCACCTTCTCTTTTATAGGGTCCATAAGCTCCTGAGTCTTTTTCTGCATTACTCCGTCCGGCCCAAAATACTGCTGCTGTTTTTGTTT
Organism: uncultured Bacteroidales bacterium; assembly: GCA_900322025.1. Lineage (GTDB taxonomy): Bacteria > Bacteroidota > Bacteroidia > Bacteroidales > UBA932 > Egerieousia. The sequence continues at coordinate 11,433 of ONYJ01000102.1, forward strand.
GGCAGCCTTTTCTTTATTTATAATTTCTTCTTCTTTTGTCTGACGCGCAGATGCACTGAGTTGAGCTTTCTGCTTCTGATATGTATTGTAGAGTTGCTCCACAACATCAAAATCTTTTTTAATCAACTCTTGATACTGTTTACCGAGAGCTTCTATCTTATCAGAAGCTACTTTATATTCCGGTATGGCCGAAAGTATTGTTTCGGTATTCACATATCCGCACTTCTGCGGTGCATTCTGAGCTGAAGCCTTGAAACAGAAAAGCATAGAAGCCAATGCCAAAAGCAATAATTTCTTCATGATATATCCTCCTAAAAATAAGTTAATTAGTCTAAGTCTATCTTAATCATATCTGTTTTAATAACAACTCATCTTAACTCAGCTACAAGTATTTTACTCTCGCCTCCTAAATCTATACACAATTATAGCATCAGAATTGTTGTCCTATTACAAAGTGGAACTGGCTGCCGCCTCTTCTCTTTTGCTCGTTAGGCACAGGATCAAATCCATAACCCCAATCTACACCCATCAAGCCTACCATCGGGAGAAGAAGCCTCACACCAACACCGGCACTCCTCTTTATTTCAAACGGATTAAATCCACCTATATCAGCCCAACAGTTTCCACCTTCCAAAAATACTAAGGCAAATATCGTGCTGGACGGCTGAAGCAACAAAGGATACCTCAATTCCAAAGTAAACTTATCATATACGTGCCCCACATAAGCACCGTTCTTCATTGGAGTAAGAGAATAATTAGGATATCCTCTAAGTGCTATAATATCAGAGCCATAGGTATTATAACCGCTCATACCGTCGCCACCTACCTCAAAGCCTTCAAACGGAGAATAGCCCAAAGATTTCTTGTAATATCCCAAGTAGCCCCAGTTAGCGGCTGCTCTAAATACAAGGTTATCTACCAGCCTCATATAAACATCGCCTTTGAACTGCCACTTATGATACTCTATCCACTTGTACTTCTGGTTACTCGGCATATTCTTATAATCTCTGTGCCCTCTGAACAGAGAATATGGCGGCGTAAGTTGCAGGGTAACAGAGAAATCCGAACCACCACGAGGGAATACAGGCTGGTCTGTAGAGTTTCTTTGCAGGCCTATAGTATAGCTGAAGTTGTGGCTCTTTCCGGTATCAAACAAAAAGTTATAATACCATTTCTGCAATTTGTATGTCTGCCAACTCAAAGAGTGGAAAAGTACAAAATAATTGTCTGGCCACGAAAGCCTGTTTCCCAAGCTTGCACTCACACCATAAACCTCCATGAATTGGTCTGAGCGCCTATAGAAATAATTTGAATTTGTCTGCCTAGAAAAATATGTAGAAACACTCAAACTCACCGGTTTATTACCTAACAACCACGGCTCTGCAAAGGATGCAGACATCTGAGTATAGTAGGTTCCACTGGTTTGGAATCTCAAGGCGAGGCTCTGTCCATCACCCAGAGGCACAGGCCTCCACGCCCCTTTCTTAAATATCCTCTTAACTGCAAAGTTGTTAAAGTTTACACCAAGAGTTCCTACAAAGGTATTTCCTCCCCAACCGCCGGAAAGTTCTATGTGGCTGTCTGGTTTTTCTTCCAGATTATAAGCTATATCTACGGTATTCTTATTCTGGTCTGTCACTATACTGTAACCTGCGGGTGTCTGAAAAGCCTCCGGATTAAAGTGGCCTATAGAAGACAACTCCCTAACAGACCTCTCAAAGTCTGTCTGCGAGAAAAGATAACCAGGCTTTGTAAATACGGCTCGTCTGGCTATTCTTTCTGCTGTTATGTTATTACCATTGATTATCACCTTATTAAAAGTAGCAGGCTTGCCTTCGTAGATTCTCATTTCTACATCCACAGAATCATTCTGAATAGTTTTTTCTACCGGCATTATGTTAAAGAACAAGTAACCGTTATCGGTGTACATTTTCTTAACATCGGGGTCAGACATTTTAGGGTCGCCATTCAGACGCTTATCCATAGTTACCACATCGTAGATATCGCCTTTTTTAATTTTCAGCACAGAATTCAACTGTTCTGCAGAATAGATGCTGTTACCTGTCCAAGAAATATCTCTAAAGTAATATCTATCTCCTTCTTCTATAAGAAAGTCTATAGCTAAACGATTGTCTTCTAAGTAGTAAATAGAATCTTTAACTATTCTGGCATCTCTGTAACCCTGCTCGTTAAAAGCTGCTATCAGAGAGTTCTTATCTTCTGCATACTCTTTCTGCTTAAACTTTTTAGATTTAAAAAAGTTCATAAGCCGCTTATCTCGAGTATGCTTCATAGACTTCATCAACCTACGGTCTGTGAGTTGCGTATTGCCATTGAAGTTGATACGGCCTATTTTAACTCTTGGCCCCCTATCTATCTCAAATGTAACTTTTACCGCATTCTGAATAACCTCATCTTCTTCTTGAATTACTTTTACATTGCATTTGAGAAAGCCTTTTTCGTGAAAATACTTCTTAATTATGCCGGTAGATGATTCTATAACATAATCAGATAGTTCTGAACCCCTCTTGAGCTTAGTTCTCTCTATTAGGTCAGACCTTTGGCCGCTCCTTACACCGGTAAAATTCCATCTTGAAACCCTTGGCCTTTCGGCAAGATGTAGGCCGAGAAATACAGTATCTTTATTGGCCGATAAGGAATCTATGAAAAAACCTGCGTCTGAAAAGTATCTCTGAGCCCATACTCGCTTCAAGATATCAGAAAGTTCTACACTTGGTATGGTTATTTTGTCGCCTTTGGTAAGACCTGTAACCGACAGTATCTGTTCTTCGCTCAGATACTTTATACCCTTTACCTTTATTCCTCCTATTACATAGGTTTTAGGAGCTGAATAGTCCACATCCTGCGCAAAGACAGAAATTGGTAGAAACATTAGAATGCACGCTGTTAACAGCTTAAATATTTTCATCATCCACCTTTTGTTCTAATTAAACCTTGCCGTACCTTCTATCTCGGCGCGACTACTCTTCCAAAGCAAGACGGAACTCTGATTTGCGAAAATCAGGCCAAAATACTTTTGTAAAATAAAATTCGGTATAGGCAGTCTGCCATAGCATATAGTTGCTGATTCTTTCTTCTCCACTTGTGCGAATCAGCAAATCCGGATCCGGAATAGACGCAGTTACAAGATAGTTATCCATATCTTCCGGCCTCATTTCTACTCCCGGATTTTCTTTGCTAAAGCGGTTTGCAGCTTGCATAATATCCCACTTGCCGCTATAATTCATCATTATGATTAGAGTAGTGCCGGTTCCTCCGGAAGTGGCTTCTACAAGACCATGTACGGCGGCCTGAAGATCCTGTGGCAACTGTTCTAAATTACCTAAAATGAGAACTCTGACATGATTCTCAATAAGAAATTCGGTTTCTCGCTCTATAGCTTTGAACATTAGATTCCATAATCCCTCTACCTCATCCTTGGGACGCGACCAGTTCTCGGTAGAAAAGGCAAAAAGACTCAGATACTTTATTTTAAGTTCTACCGCCAATTCCAGAGAAGCACGCACACTCCCTACGCCTTCCTTGTGGCCTTCTAATCTTTCTAAGCCCCTGAGCCGTGCCCAGCGGCCGTTACCATCCATTATGATAGAAACGTGTTGCGGTATTTTTGAAATTTCTCCCATAAAATGTCAATAGACGGCAAATATAGGAAAATTAGTCCAACACACTATAAAGAATTTCTCCAGTCTGCCCCCCAATAGAGTTTATTGCTCAAAGCCTGCATAAAGTCGCTGTCTGCACTCACTAATTCCAATGCAGACGGACAACTGGTAAAACTAACTTCAGAAGCATCCGGAAGAGAAAAAGAACGGTTATCGGCACTCAGAGTAGCATCCTTATATCTGGTTGCAAAAGTAATATCTATACGCGCTGTGTCAGAAACCACAAGCGGGCGTATGTTAAGGTTGTGTGGTGCGATAGGAACAACTATAAGTACCTTACAGCCAGGCATCACAATAGGTCCACCGGCACTCATGGAATAAGCGGTGCTGCCGGTTGCTGTGGCTATCAGCACCCCATCGGCCATATAACGCGGTATGGGCGCCCCATCTACCTTTATACTCAACTCCAATACAGCAGGGCCCTTTCTCTGAATAGAAAACTCATTCAGCGCATAAGGGTAAAAGTCGGCCGGAACATTTTTGTAGTCCATTTTAAGGAGAGTTCTGCGCTCGGTTCTGAAATCACCTCTGAGTAGCCGCTCCAGACTCTCTATTTTGGAGGTTGTAAGAAAACCTAATCGACCGAGATTTATGCCCGCAATAGGAATTTTCTTTTGGCGTACAAACGGTACGGCGCTCAAAAAAGTGCCGTCTCCACCCAATGTCAGAAACAAGCCGGTATCGGCAGGAAGAGTATTCGAATCCGAGAAAAAAGTAGCAACATTCAAATTGAAAGAAGGTTGTATCTTCTTTATATAGTTGTAGAATGGCTCATAAAAACATATCTCTGCCGCATTGCACCTGCCTATAGCCTCAACTACATCTAACAATCTGCCCAAGCCGGCATGTTCAACATCTCTTCCAAAAATTGCAACTTTCATACTCATCAATTTTTCGCAAGTTAGGTATAATTTCATAATTTTGTAAATATGAAAACCAAGCTTAGTGTAAACATAAACAAAATAGCCACTCTCAGAAATGCCAGAGGAGGCAACATGCCAGATGTAGTTAAATGTGCTTTAGACTGCGAAAAATTTGGAGCTCAAGGAATTACCGTACATCCACGACCAGATCAAAGACACATAAGAAGGCAAGATGTTTTAGACTTAAAACCGCTACTGACTACAGAATTTAACATAGAAGGTAATCCTCAAGAACCTTTTATTCAATTGGTTCTTGAAGTAAAACCGGCTCAGGTTACTTTAGTGCCGGATGCCGCAAATGCCCTCACCTCAAACGCCGGCTGGGATACTATTACCCACAAAGAATTTCTAAAGAAAGTCTGCCGCCGCTTTAGTGAGGCAGGAATAAGAGTGTCTGTTTTTGTAGATCCAAATACCGAAATCATCAAACATGCCGCAGAATGCGGTTGCAATAGAGTTGAGCTCTATACAGAGGCTTATGCAAAGCAATATGGTATAAATCGGGAACAAGCCATAGAACCTTACTACAAGGCCGCCTTGGCTGCCCAAGAGTGTGGGTTGGAGTTGAATGCAGGACACGATTTAAGCTTGATAAACCTCAAATACTTTGCTACAACCATTCCCGGATTGTTGGAAGTTTCTATTGGCCATGCTTTGATTTGCGATGCTCTGTACATGGGCTTGGAAAATACAATCAGGGCCTACAGAAAAGAATTGCTATAATTTTACTAAATTTGCACCCCTACAGCACGATTAATATTAACGTAACTAATAATACAATGAAAAAAGTTCAATCTTTTCTTTGCATTGCGCTTGCAATGGCACTTATAGCATCTTGCTCTCAGAATCCGTCCACTACTACAACCACTACAGACAGTGAGAAAACCGCACCAGCTGCAGGAAGTATAGTTTACCTGCAACTCGATTCTGTTGTAAACAACTACGACATGTTCAACGACCTTAAAAGCGAGTTAGAGGTTAAGGTTCAGAAGATTCAGAGCGAGCTACAATCAAAGGGCAGAGCTTTTCAGAACGCTGCAAAAGATTTTGAAAACAAAATAAACAAAGGCCTCCTCACTCAGGCAGAAGCACAGGAAAGAAATCAGGTGCTTACAAACAGGCAGGCAGACCTTCAGAATCTATCAGCTCAGAAAGAAGCAGAAATAGCAGAAGAACAAGCTGTTATGATTAACAAAGTAATGGACGCCATACAAACATACGTTGCTAAATACAACGAGGAGAAAAAGTATGCACTCATACTCACTTCTACTGCCGCCACAACAAATGTATTGGTAGGCGATCCTTCTTTAGACATCACTGCAGAAATTACAGAAGGGCTTAATAACGAATATGTAAAGCAGAAGAAAAAGAAAACTGCTTCTTCCGATACAACAAAGACAGAAGAGGAATAGTTCCATAACATAATGAGAATTGCCATTCTTTCTTGTTTTTACCCTTATAGGGGAGGGATATCGCAGTTCAACACCTATTTGCTCAAGGAACTATCCAAAAAGCACTCTGTTAAGGCGTTCAACTTTTCAAGACAATATCCCGGCTTCCTCTTTCCGGGCAAGACACAGAAAGTAACTCAGCAAGATTCTGCTCAAATGGTGGAAAGCGTGCCCGTGCTCGATACCGCCAATCCTCTCACCTACCGTAAGGCTGCAAAAAAAATAGCAGAGTTTGAACCGGATGTGCTACTCACCAGATATTGGATGAGTTACTTTGCGCCATCGCTCGGCAGTGTGTGTTCTATAGTGGCCAAGAGACAGAAAAAGAAAGGCAAAGCTCTCAAGAACATTGCAATTGCAGACAATATAATTCCACACGAAAAGCATTTTTTTGATACTCCTCTTGCAAAGTTTTTTGTGGCTCGCCAAAGTGGCGTTATTACGCTTAGCCATGCGGTAGAAAAAGAGCTGCAACAGATTAACTCGCAAATACCGAGCACTACAATACCCCATCCGCTCTACACCAATTTTGGAGAAAAGACAGATGTTCTGTTTGCCCGTAAACAGATTGGCTTACAAGGTTCAGATGCCGATATTCTCAACCGCAAAGTACTACTGTTCTTTGGTCTTATAAGAGATTACAAAGGTTTAGATCTTTTGTTAGAAGCTATGCCTTTACTCAAGGGCAACTATACTCTTGTGGTGGCCGGAGAAACTTACGGAAGCTTTGAGCCCTATAAGCAAATTATTGAATCTAACAGATTTGCCTCCTGTAAAAAAAATCTTATAATAGCAGACCAATATATTCCAGACCACGATGTAAAGTTATATTTCAGTGCCGCCGATGTTTGTGTACTCCCATATAAATCTGCTACCCAAAGCGGTATTAGCGCCATTTCTTGGAGCTTTGATATACCTCTGATTACTACTCCGGTAGGAGGATTGGTAGAAAGCGTAAGAGAAGCAGGTACGGGCATGCTCACAGATGCCATTTCTCCGGAAGCCCTCGCACAGACCATAGAAAAATACTTTGCAGAAAATAGGAAAGAAGAGTATATTTACAACATATCTCAACTCAAAAAAGAATTGAGTTGGGAAACTTTTGCTCAAAAATTAGAAGACTTCATTAAAAAACTATAGCAATATGGACTCTATAATAGAAACTAACTTTGACTTCGACAACCTAACAGGAAAATATACCGGCAAGGTGAGAGATGTGTATTTTATCAAAGACAAGTTTATGCTAATGATTGCTACAGACAGAATTTCTGCCTTTGATGTTGTCTTGCCGCGAGGCATCCCATACAAAGGGCAAGTTCTTAACCAAATAGCTTCTAAGTTCTTAGACAACACTACGGATATTGTACAGAATTGGAAAATAGCCTGCCCGGATCCTATGGTTACAGTGGGCTACAAATGCCAGCCACTACCCATAGAAATGATAGTGAGAGGGTATCTTACCGGCAGTTCATGGAGAAGTTACAAGGCCGGAGCCAGACAAATATGCGGAGTGGATATTCCGGAAGGCATGAGAGAGCATCAGAAATTTGAGCAACCAATAATTACTCCTACCACTAAAGCAGAAATAGGAGGACACGATCAGGATATTTCAAAGGAAGATATTATTGCACAAGGGCTTGTGCCGGCAGATATTTATGAAAAAATAGAAGATATCTCCCTAAAGCTTTTTGAGCGTGGCTCGCATATCGCAAAGCAGCAAGGCTTAATTCTTGTAGATACCAAGTATGAATTTGGCCTTCTCAATGGAGAAGTATGCCTCATGGACGAAATACATACCCCAGACTCTTCGAGATATTTTTATCTGGAAGGCTACCAAAACAGATTCGACAATAACCAACCACAAAAGCAATTATCTAAAGAATTTGTAAGGGAGTGGCTTATGGAAAACGGTTTCCAAGGCAGAGCCGGAGAAAGCGTTCCTAAAATGACAGACCAGATAGTAAACGGTATTTCCGACCGCTACATAGAGTTATACGAGGCTGTAACCGGAGAAAAATTTGTAAGGCAGCCTTACGATGCAAATATTTTTGAAATAATGGAAGGCAATATCAAAAATATGCTCGCCAGACTTTAAACTTAACCTCTACCAATGCTATGATAAAACAACTGATAAACAAATCGATATACATTTGCTGCATAGCCGTCATCCTAATGGCTGCAACGCCGGCCCAAGCACAAGTAAAAATCAAGATTTCAGACCAGATTGTGCGTGTCAAAGGCGAAAAAATGTATGTACACAATGTAACTAAAGGAGAAACCATCTACTCTATATGCAGAGCATATAAGGTTACGGCTGAACAGTTGCAGCAACACAATCCGGTTATTCAGAAAGGATTAAAAGAAGGGCAGATACTCTATATTCCAACCTTCGGGCTACAGAACAAGGAAGCAGAGGCGCAGAATAACACTATATCACAAAAGGAAACCTCTGCCGATACCATTGATGTTCAAAGAGATACCCTTATAAAACCAAAAGACACCCCTGCCGTTCAAGAGCAACAGTATGTAATTCACAAGGTGAGATGGTTCGAAGATCTTAACGATATTGCAGAAAAATATGGAGTTTCCAAGCAGGCTATCATGGCTTTTAACAACAAGACCTCAGAAAAGGTAAAAAAGAGAGAAAAACTCAAGATACCTATGGGGCAAGTAGAGCAAACCATATCCGACACACTAACCATCACAGACCAGAATACAGACCAAACAGACTACTACACAGACACCACGGATAATTCCGATTTTTCTTACGACGATTTATATTCATTGCCGAATGTAGATACTTATAAAACAAGAAATATCGCCTTACTCCTACCGCTTAACTCGTCTGGAAAGGTAAACGGCAACTATATGGATTTCTATGGAGGAGCTCTCATTGCAATAGAAAAGATAAAACAACAGGGAGGCAATCTGCATCTAAATGTAATAGATTATGCTTCAGCAGATTTAGCAGAAATAACAGGCTCTTCCAACATAGAAGAAGCCGATATGATTATAGGGCCAATAAGAAAAGATGCCATAAATGAATTTCTGCCTGTAATAAATGACAGAAGAATACCTATAATATCTCCGTTAGATTCCTCTGTTGATTCTCTTGTGGCCTTCTGCCCATATCTATTTCAGGCCGCACTCTCTAAAGAAAGACAAAACGAGGCACTTGCAAGCCTAATAGAAGAACAGTATAGAACCACACAGAATCCTAATGTAATACTTGTCCATTCTCCGGATGCAGAAAATATCCAACAGGCAGAACATCTCAAACAAATTCTGGAAGCAAGAGGCGTATATGTAGATTTTATAGGCAATGTAGGGTTGCTCAAAAACATCAAGAGAAACAAAGACAATATAATTATTGCACAAACCACAACAGAATCTGCTACAGCCGAAGTTCTTAGAAACATAGAGATACAGATGGTAGAACCAGAAAAGATTACCTTGTTTGGCACATCTAAGTGGAAAGGTTTTGAGGCTCTGGATATGAACCTCTACTTCAAATACAAGTTGCAGATTTCCATGCCATACAATGTAGATTTATCAAGGCCGGAAGTTCAGGAATTTATACGCACATTCAGAGCAAAATACAACAGAGAACCATCTGCAAATGCCTTTAGCGGTTTTGATATAGTATATCTGTTCTGCAGGACATCCATACTCGGTTTGGGCGAATGTGCTGCCAACCCAAGGAATCTGACTGCCTCAGAATACATAGAAAGAGAACTGCTGCAGCACAATATGCTACAGCAGAACTTCAGATTTATGAGGATTGGAGATGGTGGCTGGGTAAATACCGCAACCACAAGAGTTTCATTCAATCCAGACTATACGATAAGCTCGCAATAGTTTAGAAATCTCCTTTCTCTATGTCTTTGAAATAGTTTACCGTACCAACCTTTAGTTCTACGGTAGCGGCATCGTCGCAAACAATGATGCCCTTTTTGTGCATCTGCAGAATACTTACTGTCCACATCTGGCTTATTCCCTCCTCTATGGCATGACGCAGGGCTCTCGACTTGTTGTGTCCGTTTACAAGTATCATTACCTCCTGAGCATCCATAATGGTTCCTACTCCCACAGTAAGAGCGGTTTTAGGCACAAGATTTATATCGTTGTTAAAGAATCTGGAGTTTGCGATAATCGTATCTGTAGTTAGATATTTTAGGCGAGTGCGAGATGTTAGTGAAGAGCCCGGCTCATTAAATGCTATATGACCATCCGGCCCTATGCCTCCCATAAACAGATGTATTCCACCGTAAGACTTTATTTTTTCTTCGTACTGAGTACATTCTGCAAGAAGATCTTTAGCGTTGCCATTTAAGATATTTATATTCTGGGCAGGAATATCTATATGATTAAAGAAATTTTCTCTCATAAAAGTATGATAGCTTTCAGGATGGTTTTCCGGAATACCAACATACTCATCCATATTAAAGGTTACCACATTTTTGAACGATATCTTACCCTCTTTATAAAAGTTTACAAGCTCTTTATATGTGCCAACTGGAGTTGAGCCTGTTGGAAGACCTAATACAAAAGGGCGTTGCGGCGTAGGCTGAAAATCGGTAATTCTTTTAAGAATCAGCGATGCCGCCCACTTAGACATTTCTGTGTAAGATTTCTGGATAATTAGTCTCATAATACTTTATTTAACAGCTATTTAATTATTTTCCAACAAAACTTTTGCATTGGCGATTGCCTGAGGTGTTGTTTTTTCTCCACTTAACAGCCGAGCTATTTCCAACACTCTCTCCTTGCTATCCAATGCTTTTATACAAATGGTTGCCCGCTCAGAAACTCCCACTTCTTTATACACCAAAAAATGAGCCTTACCCTTTGAAGCCACCTGCGGCAGATGGGTAATTGCAAATACCTGAGTTTTACCGCCCATCTCCACAATTTTCATCCCCATCTTATCTGCAATGCTACCACTCACTCCCACATCTATCTCGTCGAAGAACAAGGTTGGCATCTGCATATAAGCAGCCATAATGTCTTTAAGGCAGAGCATTATACGAGATAATTCTCCACCGCTTGCAACTCTGTTGAGCTCTACTTCCTTTTCTTTAGGATTAGCTGTAAATAAAAAACTTACAACATCGCACCCATCGGGAGTATATTCGTCAAAAGGCTTAACTTCTATTGTAAAACGAGCAGCCGGCATTTCAAGATTCCTTATACTTCTTACAAGAACTTCCTGCATCTTGGCAGCCCCATTTTTTCTATTGGTTGTAAGCTTTTTGGCTAACTGCTCTCTATTTTGTTTTCTTACAGCCAACTCCGATATAACGGCTTCTCTCTCCATCTCTAACTTCCCGATATCCTCCTCCCCGTTCTTGAGCTTATCTCTAAACTCTATCAGGGCAGGCATATCGGCACAAGAAAAGCGCCGCATTAAAGAATAGATTATACCTAACCTATCCTCTAACTGCTTAATTCTCGAAGGAGAATATATAATGCTCCCGGAAAATTTTTCTATATCTGCAGCAATATCTTTACACTCTATCCGACAACTCTCTATACGCTTGGCTAAAGCCTCTATAGTTGGCACAACTTCTGCGCATTTCTGAGTATTTTTCAAAGCTTCCCTCAAATTATTCACAACGGAACCATCTGCCTGCTCAAGCAAAGAAAGGGCTGCAGAAGAATGTTCCATCAGCATCTGAGCATTTTCCAACTGCCTGAGTTCAGCCTCCAATTGTTCCAATTCTCCCTCTACAAGCTGCGCCTCCTCTAACTGATTAAGCTCTGAGAGCCGCTGCGAGGCTTCTCTTTTATATTCAGCAATCTGCTGTTCCAACTCATCATTCCGCTTTTCAAGAGATTTAAGCGCCTCATATTCGCTGCGATATTTTTCTAATAAAGAAGTATTTGCGCAAAAACCATCTAAAGCCGAAAGCTGAAACTTCTGATTCCCAAGCATCAGATTGCTATGCTGCGAATGTATGTCCAATAAAGAAGAAGCCGTTTTCTCTAACTCAGCCACCGAAACAGGCATATCGTCTATAAACGCCCTCGAACGCAAGGAAGGAGAAACTACTCTCCTGATTATTGTTTGCTTACCATTTGCGCTAAAGACCCCTTCTACAACACAATTTTTATCTGCCGAACGAAATATAGCAGAATCGGCCTTACTGCCAGCCAATAGAGAAACAGCACCTAATAACACAGACTTGCCGGCACCCGTTTCTCCCGTCAGAATTATAAGACCATCCGGAAACTCAATGTCGATACTCTCTATAAGAGCATAATTCTGTATGGTAAGCCTTTCCAGCACTAAGCCTCTATCTTACGCCAGTAAATTTCTCCGTCTTGGAACTCCTTAACTGCTGTTAATGTAGGTTTTGGAAGCTTTTCATAATGTCTGGAAATCTCTATCTGCTCCCTGTTTTCGTAGGTTTCTTCGAGCGTGTCGGCAATGTTACCCTGCGAAAACTCTTCTAACTTTTCAGAAAGCTCCTTCTTGAGTTCTGCCGCAATCTGATTGGCTCTCTTAGCTATGATAACCACAGATTCATAGATGTTTCCGGTAGGCTCAGAAAGCTTTATCACATCGCGTGTTACTGTGTTGTCCGGAACCCTTACTGATTTCTTTTCTTCCATATTTGTTGTTTCTGTTTTTGTGTTCATTTATTTTTTCTCAGGAGAAACTTTTCCCTTTTCTTGTTCCTTTTCCTTTTCTTTTGCCTTGGCCTGCTCGTAAATCTTCATAGCCTCCTCTCTCTCCTTGCGTGCCCTGCGCTTCTGATTCTGCTTCTGGTTTCCTGATATTTCCTCATTTACTTTGGTGGCTATCGAGCTTCGTTTTTCGGGCTCAGCAACAGCCTTCTTCGCCTCTCTTATGGCACGCTTGGTACTGCGGCGGTCTGCTTTCAGCTCCTTTGTACTCCTCGGTGTAATTCCTTCTTTCTCTATAAATTCAGAAGCCGCCACCTGTGCAGAATCCAACTCTGCCTTTAGTCCTACATATTTTTGTGCTCTCACAAACATATGGTCCAGCTCTCTTCTTCCGCTTACTTTAGGATACTCTCCAATAAAATTATAGTAATCGTCTATGAATGTCATATATCTCTCTTTCTGCTTCTCCTTTATGCTGTTAAAGGCATATTTGTACGAAGAAAGAGCCGTATAGTAAAGAATTTCTTCTCTGTAACGATTGTCTGAATTTTCTCTGAGAACGCTCTTTAGGGCATAGTGAGAAGACTTGTAATCCTTCATCGTATAATAAAGCTTAGCCCCTTCATAAGCCTTTCTGTCTAACCTCTCCTGAAACTCATCCAACATAGCCTTACACACATCGTAGTACTCGCTATTAGGGTTATCGTACATAAACTCTGCTATGGTAGCCATTGCCTTTTGAGTAGGAACCTGATCTAACTCCCATCTATAAGTTCCTTGATACAAACATTTTATCCTCAAAAATCTAGCTTCTTCCGCCATCGGGCTGCGAGGGAACACTTCCAAAAACTTGCTGAAGTTGGCCTCTGCTACAAAATAATCGCCATAGCGATAGTTGCTCATGGCATTGTAGAACTGTACGCTATCTTCGTACTGTGTACCTTGACTGAGAAACAGCATACTCTCAAACAGAGCCGCTGCCTTGCGGTATTTACCCTTGTTGTAAAACTCCATGGCACCAGCATATCTTTCTGCCACATTGTTGTTTCTGAAAAGCGATTCATAATAACTTTTGCATCCAGAAACAAGCAGCACAAAAAGTACAATAGCTGCAGTAAGTCTTAATTTTCTCATCTTAGCATCTTTTATAGGCTCTGCAGGAAACGGTCTGCTTCTATAGCAGCCCTGCATCCCGATGCAGCAGCCGTAATTGCTTGTTTATAACGAACATCCATAACATCGCCGGCAGCAAAAACTCCTTCAATGTTAGTCTTTGGCGAGTCTGGTTGTGTAAGTATGTAACCTTCTTTATCTGTTTTTATCCAAGGGGCAAACACTTCCGAATTAGGATGATGCCCTACTGCCAGAAAAACTCCGGTAACATCTACAATTTTAGACTCACCGCTGAGTTTATCTTCAATCTTTATGCCATTAACTCCGGAAGAATCGCCAACCACCTGCTTTGGCAGGCTATTCCACAGGATTTCTATGTTTTCTCTTGCTGCAACCTTATCCTGCATGGCTTTAGAAGCCCTCATCTGGTCTCTTCTGATAATCATATAAACCTTTCTGCACATTCCGGAAAGATAAACAGCCTCTTCACAGGCGGTATCACCTCCGCCTATAACAGCCACATCCTGATTACGATAAAAAAAGCCATCGCAAGTAGCACAAGCACTCACGCCACTACCCCTAAATTCTTGCTCCCCTTCAATACCCAAGTATTTTGCACTGGCTCCGGTAGCTATTATAAGAGAGTCTGCCTCTACTGTTGTCTTGTTATCTATTGTCAGTTTGAATGGCCGTGCCGAAAGATCGCACGATGTGATGGTACCAATTCGGACATCTGCCCCAACTTTAATTGCTTGAAGACGCATATTTTCTACCAATGCCGGCCCATCTATACCCTCCGGAAAACCCGGAAAGTTCTCCACCAATGTAGTGGTGGTAAGCTGCCCTCCCAATTCCATTCCGCTGTATATTACAGGCGACAGATTTGCTCTCGCTGCATATATCGCAGCCGTATATCCGGCGGGGCCACTTCCAGCTATCAACACTTTAATCCTCTCCATAATCTTTCTTATACTTAAATCTTAGCCCGCAAATTTAATAAATCTCCCTTGAAAATAAAACCAGAGTTTCTGAGCCCATA
>ONYJ01000213.1 GCA_900322025.1 uncultured Bacteroidales bacterium
AGGGAACCGCTTCTTTGCCTCTTTTGCTTTCTGTCTATTGTCTGATATAACCAGAGCGGCTCCTTTTTCGAGGGCCTGTATCAGAAAATCGTTGCCATCGAAGTTTTCTCCTTTGAGGGCTAGAAATGTAGAACCTTCCTGAATTTTTCTGGTGTCTGTGCATAAGCCGGTGGTACTCTGATATATAGCGTAGAGTTTGTATATGTCTGCCTTGCCTGATTTATTGCAAACTTTTGCCAAAGAAATGTTGTTGGCCTTAATTCCTCGTCCGGTGGAGCCAAATCCTCCTTCTCCCCTGAGAGTTTCTGAGAGTTTTTCTACAGGTTGCCATTGAATATTTGTATATTTTGCTATTACCATTTGAGCTATCCTCTCTCCCGGTTTTATAACAAAAGTGTCTTTTGAAAGATTTATCAGTATGACTTTTATCTCTCCCCTATAGTCTGCATCTATAGTGCCCGGAGCATTGGCTACCGTAACTCCATATTTAGCAGCGAGTCCACTTCTCGGACGTATCTGGGCTTCAAATCCTTGCGGTAGTTCTATAAACAGGCCTGTAGGCACTATCGCTCGCTCTAAAGAGTGCAGTTCTATAGGTTTTTCTATGTGGGCGTTCAGATCCATGCCGGCAGACAATGCCGTAGCATATTCTGGTAATGGATAAGGCGATTGGTTTACTATCTTTACTATCATTATTAGATGCGTTAATTGTATAGGTATATTAATGCTATTTTATTTATATGTAAGATTCTATATTGTGTTATTATTCTGCCTGTTCTGTACGGTGTTATCCGGTTTTATTCTGTACCGTTTTATCCAGTTTCGCTCTGTACAATATTATCCAGTTTCGTTCTTTCTTTTTAGCTCTGTTCTATTTATATTTCTTTTATCGTAAACCTAATTTTTGCTGTCTATTTTTTTATCAGTGAAATAATATGTGTTTTCTTTTGCAAGAAAAACAGGAATATGCCTATAAGTATGGTGTTTATGCATAGTTTAACAAGTAGCATTGACGGATCTTGCACCGTAGCGTATCGTCCGGTAATTTTTTCAATGGCAAATTGTATTGCAACGGCTACAACATAGAGAGCTATGCCTAATACAATGTAAGATATAATCTGCTTCCATTTGTAGGGAATAGGATAATATTTCTGTCCGAGATATGCACTGAATAGCAACATGGCCAAGCAGCTTGCAAGATGTACCCAAACAGAGGCCCAGTATGAGAATAATGGCATGAATATCAGGTTGCCCACGATAGTAACTCCTAAGCCCAAAAGGGTTATTGTTACAGCGTATTTTGTTTGGCCGCTGAGTTTATACCACATAGAAACATTAAACAGCATACCAAGAATCATATATGCGAGTAGCATAATCGGTACTGTGCCTAAGGCGCTACGAAAATCTTTACCAAGAATGAGACCTAAAATATCTATGTAGAATACTACGCCTAAAAATATCAGTATGCAGAAGGCTACAAAGTACTCCATAACTTTGGCATATAACTCATTGGAACCTTTTTCCTTATATCTTGAGAAGAAGAACGGTTCTGCTGCATAGCGGAACATTTGTATAAAGAGGTTCATTATAACTGCGAGCTTTATGGCCGCTTGATATACTCCGAGGTCTGCTTTCCAGCCTTCTCCTGTAATTCCGTTATCTACTAAAAAACGGAACAAAAATCTGTCTGCGCTTTCGTTGATGGTGCCGGGCAGACTTGCTATCATCAGCGGCAGTGAATACAGCATCATCTTTTTCCACAGACTTTTATCAAACTTAAATTTTATTTGCAAAAGATCTGGAATAAAAAGTATAAAACAGAGTATGCAGCTTAGCAGTACCGCAAAAATGATATATGAAAAATGAACTTGCTCTGGTATAAAAGCTGTGAGGAAGTTGTTTGGATGGCTGGCCATGTATTTTGGAGCTACATAGAAAAGCAGTAGGTTAAAAACCAGTTCGCCCACTATTTTTATAGACTTAAATAACGCAAACTTTAGAGCTCGTTGTTGGTATCTCAATCTGGCAAAGAGTATTGCAGTTATGGCATCTAAAGCGAGTATTCCACCTATGTAGATTATCATTTTTGAATACCCTGTGTAGCCCATGGCCGAAGAAATGCTGTTGCCAAAAAGCCCGCTTAGGGCAAGGCAGAACACCGCTATGGAAATAACTGTGGTGAGGGCTGTAGAAAAAACGGTGTTGTTATGTTTTTTATCTGCCTCCGTATCTATTTCTGTAGTGGTTCCTTTAGACGCAAACTTGAAGCAGCCTGTTTCCAAGCCCAGCATCAAAACAACTTGGAGTACTGCAATATATGACATGATTTCGGCATAGGAGCCGTATCCTTCCGGAGGTAGAATTCTGGTATATATGGGTACAAAGAAGAAGTTTATCAGCCTGGCCAAAATAGTGCTCAAGCCGTATATGGCGGTTTCGCCTGCAAGTTTTTTCAGAGGATTGGCCATGTTAGTCTTCTATAGATTTCTTGTTGAAAATAAGTACTCCTATGTTAATCTGCGGATACCATTTATACTCTCCGTGGCTATAGTATGTGGTAGATAGCGAAACCGGCCCGATAGGGCTCTGCCATACCAAGGCGGCATTGGCAATCCAATGGCCCTTTGGCAATTTGTCTGAATACGAAAAGCTCCATCCGTCTGGATTCTTTGTGGTTTGCCTATATGGTTGAAAGTATGAGGCTGTGGTATGCAGGTATAATTTTTCTCTGAATTTTATAACCGGACTCAGGCCTATACCGGCAAAGGTGTTTGCCCTGTAGCCTTCCATTAGCAGTGTAAATGCGTGAGGCACAGGCTGAAAAGCTGGCATAGACATAATATTTGAGTAGTAGTTGCTGAAATTGCCTTTGTGGCTCCACACAAGATCTGCCGCCATACCCAGCGTAAAATATTTTCCAAAGTTTACATATCTGTCTGCCATCACTCTTACTTGTGGTAAAAAGTGCTTTATACCCTTCACTAAATTGGCTGTAGGATTTGTGCTGCCGGGGGAGTATTCTTCGTTTGCAAAAGTGTATCTGCCGCTTATGCTCCATCGCAAACCGGCGGTTGGATAGAGGGCGTAGTTGAGAGTATTCTTTTTTATTAAAATTTTTGGGCTTACAAAAAATACACTTGCCTTGTCTGGCTTGTCGGAAGACAAGTATTCTTCTGTAAGAAAGAAGTTTTCATAATGGCGCCCGATATCAGCCGCAACCATGGCTATAGAGTTCTTCCTCAGCGATAAAGATGTTGCCAACCCGAATCTTCCGAAGAATTCCCTGAATTGTATGTTCTGCGGCAGTTTGTTGGCTCTCAATATGTTCTGATTACCATTATAATAATCATATTGGTGCCCTACAAAATCTGCAAAGTAATAAGCCAGTGGTTCTACTCCTATATCGTGCCTGAATCTGAGAGTAGCACCTCTATAGTATCTGCCCAAGTTTACGGAGGCTTTTAATCTCCACGGATTCATGCCTGCGTGCAGATATTCAGCTCCCAGAAATACCTGATTGAGAGAGGATGACGATATGTTGCCTCCTAAGCTCAGTTTGAGCGGATGTTGGCGTGTAGCTCTGAGCTTTAGGGTAAAAAGCGAATCTGCGGCATCTTTGATGTAGTTGGTGCTGTCTAAGTGCAGGGTAGGGGAGAAGTTATTTACCACTCCGCTTTGTATGATTCTGTAGTATCCTTTTCTCAGCTGATTAAAATCGAAGTTCTGCCTTTTGTCTTTGCGTATAGTTCTGTTAATAAATCTTGTAGCCTGATAGGGAATATCTCCTGTAATTTCTATATCGTGTCTGAACCTTATTGGGGTTAGCTTGTTTTTGAAGGCTTCCCTTTTGGCCGCCACTTCTTTGGCAGATACGCTCCTGCCGGCCCTTTGCTTAATCTTATCTATATTTTGCAAAGTGAGTTCGTACCCAATCTTTACAATCTCGTCCAAACT
>ONYJ01000088.1 GCA_900322025.1 uncultured Bacteroidales bacterium
GTGAGGGCGAGATTCGAACTCGCGGAACCGTAAACCGGTTCGGCAGTTTAGCAAACTGCTGGATTCAGCCACTCTCCCACCTCACCAATACTTGTCTAAATCAAATAGGCTGCAAATATAACATAATTTTTATAATAATTGAAATTATGCAGGTAATCTAAGTTTAGGTGTTTAAACAGGCTCAACGGAAATTTTCATTTCTGGCAGCTTAGTAAGGTTCTTATCTGCTATGTCTTTTAGATTTTTAGCTAACTCATTTGCTTCTTGCTGCGATGAGAACGGGCCGGCTATAAACTTAAAACCTTCTGTAGTAGAAGTTTTTGCTAAATCTTTTCCGGTGGAAGAAATGGCTTTTATAACTTCCAGAGGCAATGAAGATTCCGCACAGTAAACCACGACATTATAGTAAGAGGATTTTTTCTTTGCAGCAGCCAATGCTATGGTCTTTCCATCTTCATAGGCTGTAATGTAGGCCGAAGGGAAACCGGCTTTTTTTACTCGGCTCAGATATTGGTTTGCTTCTGCATGAGAGTAATATACACCCACGCTATATGTGTATCTTCCTCCCTCTCGTCTTTCAAAAACAGGATATAGGCCCTTTAAGGCAGTTGTAGATAATTTCTTTGCAGCGCTTGCAATTCGTATCTGATAGACAATGCCGGCCGGAAAATATTCCAAACTCAAAGGAGTTGCTCCTTTGGTTATTTTGAAAGAGAGGTCTGTTTTAGGTTTAATAGACTCTATGCTCAAAGTATTGTTTTCGGAAACTTTAGCTCTGTTATCCAATAGCTGAGATATTTCTATGTTGTTATCGGAGTCTTCTGCCAAGGCCTCTGCTGCAAGTTCTTCTGAGGTTTTAAAAAGGGTGTTTGCAGGCACTTCGATTCCCGAAGCCAGAAAGACTCTTTCTATCTGTTCTATTTCGTGCTCTGTATTTCTCAGCTCTTTAGACAAACTCATAATGGAGGCTTCGCTGTCTGCAATGCTTTTTGCGAGGGTGTTCAACGAATCTGTTTTAATTTCTTTTTCTTGTTGTGCGGTTTCTGTCCCCAAGCGTCTTTGAACTTGGGAATATAGGCTTCTGTTGGAATTAAGATTTTTTTCTTGAGTACTTAGTTGCTTTTTGAGTTTGCGATATTTTTGCGAAGCAAGCGTATATTTTTCGGTAATTTTTCTGGCAGAAGAGTCCATCTGAGAAACTCCGGTCTTGCGTTCAACCCCCTCCAAGGCTTTTGCTATATCTGTTTTGTTGAGCGAATCGCGATTTTCTTGTGTATTGCCGGCAATTCTCAAGAGGGCGATATTTGCAGCCTCATCCGGAGTAGCCTTGTATTTTACCGGGTCTGTTTCGTATTCCACAACATAAGAGAAGACGCGTGTTGTGGAGTAATATCTGGAAGAAGGGTCTGCGAATTGTCTTGTAGAAGAGAATGTTGCATATTTTTCATCGGGAGTGATGTAGAAGAAGAAATCATCTGCCGGAGAAGAGTAAGGGAAGCCCAGGTTTTGCGGCACCCCCCAGTCTCGCTTTTCTTCATCCCAAAGGCAGACATACAAATCGTAGCCCCCCGCTCCATAATGTCCGTTGGAAGAAAAGTAAAGCCTCTTTCCGTCGGGAGAGACAAACGGAAAAATTTCATTTCCGCTACTTGTGATATTATTGTTGAGAATCTGAGTATCTCCCCAATTACCATTTTCTTGCCTTTTTGAAACATAAATATTCCAGTTGCCGCTTTGGTCTTTGGCACTATAATACAGCCTGTCTGTATTGTTTGGAACATATAGCGTGTCGCTTGTGCCTTTTGAAGCATCTGCTCTGAGAATAAAATGCCCCAAGCTGTTAATATTTGGATAGTAAAGGAAAAAATCTCTTTTATCTAAGGCCTTTCTTAAAACTACTTTAGGGTTAGAGACAAACTGTAGCATGGCCTCTCCATTTTGGCATGTAACTATTTTGATTTCAAGCCTGTTCTTTGCAGAAAGATCAGCTTCTTTAGCCAGATGTTTATATATTTCTGCAGCATGCTTGAACCGGTACGAGCGAAACAGAGAATCTGCCGTGCGTTCGCTGTAGTGGGTTTTGCTCAAAACTTGCTGGGCCACCGCTTCCGGTAAAACAAAAACAGAAGCAATGGCGATAAAGACCATGAATATAATATTCTTCATTTTGCGAAAAATCTGTTTAATACAGCCAAAAGGCTGTAACAAAGGTATGAAATACTTTATTTTTTACGAAAAAATTGTACATTTGCATCCTATTATCAAAAATGTAACTAAAATGCAAAACAAAGGGCTCTTTAGAGTATTAGCTATCCTGATAGCATTAGCCTGTTTATATCAGATTTCATTTACGTGGGCAACTAGGAATCAGGAGAAGAAAGCAGAGGCATTTGCAGCCAAAGCTGTTGAGGCAGAGAAGATGAAGCCGGAGTTTGCCAAGGTTTCAGATCTTGACAAGGCTTTTTACCTCGATTCTGTCAATAAAGTAAAGAACAGATATTATTTAGATTCTGTTGCAGATAAGAAGGTTTACCTTGGCTACACCTATAAAGAGGTGAAAGATAAAGAAATAAAGCTGGGGTTAGACTTGAAGGGTGGAATGAATGTAATGATGCAGGTGCAGTTGAAGGATTTGGTAAAGGCTCTTTCCAGCAACAACCAAACAGAAGAATTTATAAAGGCTCTCGAATTGGCCCAGCAACGCGAAGTTACAAGCCGTCAAGACTTTATTTCCCTCTTTGAACAGGCATGGAATGAAATAGCTCCAAACCAAAGACTTTCATCTATTTTCGGCACCTATGAGATGAGAGACAGAATAAATCCAGAAACATCTAACTCTGAGGTAATTTCTGTAATAAGAAAAGAGGCCGAAAGCGCTATATCAAATTCATTCAATGTTTTACGCAGTCGTATAGACCGTTTTGGTGTATCTTCTCCAAATATCCAGAAACTTGGAAATTCAGGAAGAATTCTTGTGGAACTTCCGGGAGTTAAGGAGCCGGAGCGTGTAAGAAAACTGCTTCAAGGAACGGCTTCTCTGGAGTTTTGGCCTACATTTGAAAATCGCGAAGTAGTAGATGCTCTGTCTAAAGCAGATGCTATTCTCAAAGAACTATTATATGAAGAGCAGACAGCAGGTGAAACAGACTCTACCGTAGCAGAGCAGGCTTCAACCAACATTGCGGATGTGGTGAAAAAGGAGATGGGTGCAGGCGATACCCTTTCTATAGATAATGTGGCGTTTGCACGCGAACATCCTCTGTTCTTTGTTCTGCAACCGAGCATAGATCAGGGACAGTATGCTGCCGGAGCTTGTATAGGCCGCACTCATTACAAAGATACTGCTGTTGTAAACAAATATCTGAGACTTCCGCAAGTAAAGGCTGTTTTGCCTGCAGATATGATTCCAATGTGGAGCGTTAAGCCAATTGATGCGGCAGGAACATATTTTGAACTTATTGCCATAAAGAACTCTTCAAGAGACAGAAAGGCTCCGTTAGACGGAAGCTGCATAACAGATGCAAGTATTTCTTACAGAGAGCAAGGAGGTGCTCCAAGCGTGAGTATGGCAATGAATCCGGAGGGAGCAAAAACATGGGCTCGAATTACAGCAGACAACAGAGACAGATGCGTTGCCATAGTTCTCGACGGAATGGTATATTCTAATCCGGTTGTAAGGAGTGAGATTACCGGTGGACGCAGCGAAATATCCGGTCGCTTTACCTTTGAAGAGGCCACAGACCTTGCAAATGTTCTGAAATCCGGTAAGCTTCCGGCTCCGGCCACAATTCTTCAGGAGCAGGTTGTCGGACCTTCTCTCGGACAAGAATCCATCAATGCGGGTATGATATCTTTCTTGATAGCATTTGTATTGGTGCTACTGTATATGCTGTTCTTCTACAGGGGAGCCGGTGTTGCTGCTTGTATAGCTCTGATATGCAATGTGATATTCCTATTGGGTTATCTAATTTCAATGGGAGCGGTTCTTACCCTTCCGGGTATTGCCGGTCTTGTGCTTACTTTGGGAATGGCGGTGGACTCCAACGTTATCATATACGAGAGAATCAAAGAAGAGTTACGTAGCGGCAAGCAATTACGCTTGGCTGTTAAAGACGGATATAACAATGCTTATTCTGCTATTTTGGATGGAAATATCACAACAATAATAGTAGGTGTTGTTTTGGCTATATTCGGAACCGGTCCTATCCAAGGATTTGCAACCACTTTGATATTAGGTATCCTAACTTCCCTGATAACATCAATCTTTATTACAAGACTGTATTTTGAGGGTCGTCTGTCGAGAAACAAGAACATTATACTTGAGGGCAAGACTACTCGTAAGTTCCTGACCAATACCAAATTCAACTTTATTGGTATGAGAAAGGCAACCTATGTGATAGCGGCTGTTGTTGTGGCAACTTGCCTGGCATTTATATTTGGCAGGGGCTTCTCTTACGGTGTAGATTTTACCGGAGGTCGTACTTATGTTTTAAGATTCGACAAGATGGTTTCTGCAGAAGATGTGAGAAAGGCAGCGGCTGCAGAATTTGGAGAGAGTATAGAGGTTAAGCAGTTTGGTTCAGGCAGCCAGATGAAGGTTACAACCAAGTATAAGATAAACGATAATTCTCAAGAAGTTGATCAGGAGGTAGAGAGTAAGTTATATAAGGCTCTCGGTGGCTTCTTTGAAACACCGCTGTCACAGGAGCAGTTCATTACAACCGTAGATAATCCTAACGGAATTGTAAGTTCAGACAAAGTGGGTCCTACCATAGCAAACGACATGAAAAGGAAGGGTTCTTATGCCGTAGTATTTGCTTTGCTTGCCATCTTCTTGTATATAGCCGCCCGTTTCTCCAACTGGTCTTGGGGAGCAGGAGGTCTTGCAGCTCTTGCTCACGATGCCATAATAGTAATAGGATTCTATTCTATATTCACCGGAATAATGCCATTCTCATTAGATGTGGACCAGACCTTTATTGCGGCAGTGCTTACAATAATAGGTTATTCAATCAACGATACCGTGGTTATATTCGACCGTATTCGTGAATACAAGAAACTACACCCTAAGAGATCTTTGAAAGATAATATCAACGGAGCTGTAAACAGCACTCTCGCCAGAACCTTCAATACCTCAGGAACTACTTTGGTGGTATTGCTCTCTATTGCAATTTTTGGAGGCGATACTATCCGTGGTTTTGCTGTAGCTCTGGCTTTGGGTGTTATAGTAGGAACATTTTCATCTGTATTCATTGCCACTCCTATAATGTACGATATCAACAAGAAAAAAGTTGAAGGAACCATAAAAAAGTAGGAATCTTTTGAATATGAAGAATAAGGGAGAAGGTCTGATTTTGGCCTTCTCCTTTTCTTTTTTATTTGTTAAATTTGTGGTTGTTCTCGGAAGCACAATTCAAAAAAATTTAGCGTATGACAAGAAGAAAGAATATATCGAAAAGCCGTAAGCGTTCTGGCAGTACAATGGGAAGGAGGGCTTTAGAACGGCGTTCTACAAAACAACAACGCGGAAAAGAAAGGAGAGTTATAGCAGAAGCTGAGGGTGTGCTTGAAGTGGCTTCAGGAGGTTATGGTTTTGTGCGTATTATTCCTAAGGAAGCAGACGAAGCGGTCTCCAAACAAAGAGAGAGGGAAGATGTTTTTATTCCTATGGGAAAGATGAGAGGGGCGCTAAACAATGATACGGTGAGGATTGTTATTACAAAGAAGAATGTGGAAAAAGGAAATGAGGGCGAGGTTGTAAAAATAGTGAGCCGTAGCACCAGACCTTATGTAGGGCTTATGCAGATAACAGGGAGGCATGCTTGGGTTATTATAGAAAACCGGAATATGCCTTATGATGTAGAAGTTCCAATAGATTCTGTAAAGAAAGAATGGCAGGGTAAAAAGGTAGCCGTATTGGTAAAAGATTTTCCGAGAGGTTTTCAGACTCCGGTAGGAGAAATTGTAGATGTGCTTGGCAAGCCGGGAGAAAACGATACGGAAATGCATGCAATTTTATCGGAGTTTGGTCTGCCCTATAAGTTTTTACCGGAGGTTGAGGCGGCTGCAGACAAAATTCCTAAACAGATTACAGCCAAAGATTTAGAAGGTAGAAAAGATTTGCGTACAGATTGTATTTTTACCATAGATCCGGCAGACGCAAAAGATTTTGATGATGCAGTATCTTACAAGGTTTTGGAGAGCGGAAACGTAGAAGTAGGTGTGCATATTGCAGACGTGTCGTACTATGTAAGGCCTCAGTCTGTGTTGGATAAAGAAGCTTACGCTCGAGCAACATCTGTATATCTTGCAGACAGAACTATTCCTATGTTGCCGGAAGCATTGTCTAACAATCTGTGTTCTCTCCGTCCGAACGAAGACAAACTGTGTTTTTCTGCAATTTTTGAAATGGATTCTGCCGGTAAAATTTATAAGCAGTGGTTTGGAAGAACTGTAATATGTTCCTCTTATCGCTTTGCTTACGAAGAGGCTCAGCAGATAATAGACAATAACGGAGAAATGAGTACATACAAACCCATACTTTCCGAAGCAGAAATACCTTCTAAAGAGGTTATAAACTCTGTATTAGAGCTTCATAAACTGGCCACGGTGCTGAGAAAGAAAAGATTCAAAGAAGGTTCCATAAGCTTTGAGCGGCCAGAAATGAAGATAATAGTAGATGAAAAAGGCAAGCCAACAGATGTAGTACAAAAGATAACCAAGTCTGCCAACTGGCTCATAGAGGAGTTTATGCTATTGGCAAACAAGGCAGTGGCAACCTACATAGCCACCTCAATACGTAAGCAGGCTCCTACTTTTGTGTATCGTGTTCACGATGAGCCTAATATGGAAAAGGTAGCAGAGCTCAAGACATTTATAAAATACTTTGGGTATAAAATAGAGGCAGATACTCCAAAACAACTCGCAAAGAGCCTAAATAAACTTATGGAGCAGATACAGGGTAAGCCGGAATGTGAAACTATTGAGTTGTTGGCATTGAGATGTATGGCAAGAGCTCAGTATTCTACAGACAATATAGGACACTATGGTCTTGGATTCAGGTACTATACCCACTTTACCTCCCCTATAAGAAGATATCCCGATATGATGGTTCATAGGTTGCTTGCATATTATCTGGAAGACGGAAAAAGTGCGGATAAACAAAAATATGAGGAATTTTGCGAGCATTCTTCGCAGAGAGAACAGATTGCAACAGAGGCTGAAAGAGCCAGCATAAAATACAAAATGGCCGAGTATATGCAGGAAAGGATAGGGCAAATCTTCAATGGAACTGTAAGTGGTGTTACCGAATGGGGTTTATATGTGCAAGTAGAACCTACTCACATAGAGGGAATGATAGCGTTGAAAGAACTCGAAGACGATTATTATCAGTTTGACGAGAAAACCTTTAGTGTTGTAGGGAAATCCTCCAGACGCAAGTTTACCTTGGGCGATAGAATAAAGGTTAAAGTAGAACGTATTTCGTTAGAACAGAAAACAATAGATTATTCTTTGGTTTTAGAAGACGAACCTCAGACAGCAAAAATTTAAGTAGAGAGAAAGATGGCAAAGAAAGTTTTATTGATGATTTTAGACGGGTGGGGATTGGGAGAACGTGGCAAAGCCAACGCTATAGAAACTCAGGGCCAACCCAACATAGATGCATTAAAAGCAAAATTTCCGCATTCTCAGCTTTTAGCTTGCGGAGAAGATGTGGGGTTGCCGGACGGGCAGATGGGCAACTCAGAGGTTGGACATCTAAATATTGGAGCCGGCAGAATTGTATATCAAGACCTAGTTAAGATTAACAAAGTGTGTAAAGAGCATACAATGTTAGAAAACAAAGAGATACGCTCTGTTATGGCCTATGCTAAAAGCGGTAATCCAAATGGGGTGTTTGAAATTGAAGGCCAGGCACACGATCTTCATCTTTTGGGCTTGGTTTCAAGAGGTGGAGTGCATAGTTCTTTGGAGCATGTTTTTGCCTTCTTGGATACAGCAAAGCAATGTGGGCTTAAAAGGGTTTTTGTGCATTGTTTTATGGATGGCAGAGATACCGATCCGCATAGTGGAAAGGGCTTTATTGCAGAGCTTGAGGAACACATGGCCAAAAGTTGTGGCAGGGTAGCAACCATTTGCGGGCGGTTCTATGCTATGGATAGGGATAAGCGATGGGATAGAATAAAGGAGGCTTACGATTTGCTAACCACCGGCAAAGGCCAAAACTTTATTTCTGCTCAGGAGGCTGTGCAATATTCATACGATGAGGGAATTACAGATGAGTTTATAAAGCCTCTGTGCATAGTGGAGGAGGCTTTCAATAACAGCAATCAGCCGGTAGGCACCATAAAGAAAGACGATGCGGTTATATTCTTCAACTTTAGAAACGACCGTGCTCGCGAACTGACATATGTGCTTACCCAACGGGATATGCCGGAGGAAGGTATGCGCACGCTGCCGCTTTACTATTGCTGTTTAACCCCATACGACGATTCGTTCACCGGACTTCATATACTGTTTGGCAAAGAGCATATACAAAAGACCTTGGGGGAGATTATTGCAGAAGCCGGAAAAAGACAATTACGCATAGCCGAAACAGAAAAATATGCACATGTTACATTTTTCTTCAGCGGTGGTAGAGAAGAGCCTTTCAAAAACGAAGACAGAATACTTGTAGCCTCTCCTAAAGTGGCAACTTACGATTTGCAGCCAGAAATGAGTGCTCCGGAAGTAGCTGATAAATTGATAGATATTATAAGAACAGAGAAAGAAGATTTTATTGTTCTGAATTTTGCTAATGGAGATATGGTAGGGCACACAGGAGTGTATTCTGCTATATGCAAGGCCGTAGAGTGTGTAGATTCTCTTACCGGCAAAATAGTGGAAGAAGCTCGCAAAGCCGGTTATTCCGTACTGATTACAGCCGATCATGGCAATGCAGACTATGCAATAAATCCAGACGGTACACCTAACACCCAACACTCTTTGAATCCGGTACAGTTTATTGTAATAGACGATGATGTAAAGAGTGTGGATAACGGAAAACTATGCGATATAGCACCAACGGTGCTAAAGCTGATGGACATATCCAAGCCATCGGA
>ONYJ01000104.1 GCA_900322025.1 uncultured Bacteroidales bacterium
GGGCAGGCGCTTTCCTATACAACGAAAAGGCCAATAAAGCCCTCAACGCTTTTTATGCCAGAGAAGACACTCTCAGTTTAGGAATCTGTAATGGTTGCCAGCTTATGGCCGAATTGGGTCTGATAACTCCTGAAAACAGAACAAAGTCTCCTAAGATGCAACATAACACATCACATAAATTTGAGAGTGCTTTTGTTGGAGTAAAGATTCCTAAGAGTAATTCTATTATGTTGAAGGGGCTTAATGGAAGCCGCTTGGGAGTGTGGATTGCACATGGAGAAGGCAGGTTTACCTTCCCTCACAACAACTTAAATAAAGACATGCAGATAGCGTTGCAATATACCTATGATTCATATCCGGCAAACCCCAACGGTTCGCCAAATGGCATTGCAGGTGTGTGCTCCAAAGATGGAAGACATTTAGCAATGATGCCCCATCCCGAAAGGTGTCTTAGACCTTGGAACTGGGCATATTACCCTACAAACCGCAAAGATAAGGATCAAGTAACGCCTTGGGTGGCAATGTTTATTGCAGCAAAGGAGTGGTGCCAGAAACATAAGGCTACCACCACTCCTAAAAAGCATACTTACAAAGAAAAGTTGTAGCGAAAACGAACAAAATTAAAGCATACAGTAATGAGAGAGAAGAAGACGGAGAGGAGAAGAAGTTCCTCCACCAGAAGCTCAAAATCCAGAAAAATGGGTGGTTTAGAAGAAGTTATCAAGATTAAAACCAAACTGCCAAAAATTTTTGTACTCGACACAAATGTAATTCTGCACGATTGGAGATCTATATTCAAATTCCAAGAAAACGACCTTGTTATTCCATTAGCCGTAATTGAGGAACTCGACAAGTTCAAGAAAGGCGATGGCACCATAAATTATAACGCAAGAGAGTTTGTTAGAAAGGCAGACGAAATTTCGGAACAAAGGCTATACGATCCTCAAAAAGGCTTTTCATTAGGTCCTGGCATGGGTACCATAAAAGTATCGCTGAATCGCCCCTTCCCGGAAGACCTGAGAGATTGCTTTACCAACGATGTGCCAGACCACAGAATTCTTGCTACAGCTATATGGTATAAGAATCAGCATCCCGACAGAACTGTATGCCTTGTAACAAAGGATGTAAATCTTAGGCTAAAAGCCAAGGCACTCGGAATGTTTACCCAAGACTATCTGAACGATCATATTAAGGAAGATAAGTTTGTGCAAGATTACGATCGTATAATACAGCTGGCAAATGTTCCGTTGGATGCCATCAATCGCTTGATAGATGGTGAAGCTGTTGATTACAAAAAGTGTAGAATAAGTTCCAGACCAGCCTTTAACCAGCTTTACAGAATACCTACAACACATGTTGGCATAGATACCAGCGAGGGAGAAGATGAATTACTTTCAATGAACGGAGAAGACCGTGAGCCTATTCGCGATAATATTATATTAGCACGCTTTGACCCATATTCCGGAAAAATTGTACGAGTGTTGCCTTCTACACAATACGGCATATCGCCAAGAAATGAGGAACAGGTATTTGCCATGGATGCCGTTATGAATAAAAATGTTGAATTAGTGTCTCTCACAGGCACAGCCGGCACCGGAAAAACTCTGATAGCCGTAGCAGGAGCCTTAGCTCAGGCAGACGACTATGAACAGATTTTAGTGGCAAGGCCTGTAATTACCCTGCAAAATGAAGAATTAGGTTTTCTGCCTGGCAGCGTAGAAGATAAGCTCGCTCCCTTTATGCTGCCGCTACACGACAATATTGCAGTAATAAAGAAGAATTTCGGCATTTCCTCCAAAGAGAATATCAAGATAGAAGAAATGCTAAGAACCAAGAAGTTAGAAATAGCCCCACTCGCATACATCAGAGGCCGAAGCCTTCAGAAAACATATTTCATCATTGATGAGGCACAAAACCTTACACCACATGAGGTTAAAACAATTATCACCCGTGCTGGAGAAGGTACAAAGATTGTATTTACCGGCGATGTTCAGCAGATAGACCAGCCATATTTGGATAAATACTCTAATGGGCTAACACACATCAGCGACAAACTTTACGGCGAGAAACTCTTTGAGCATGTCAACCTGATAATGGGAGAAAGAAGCCGTTTGAGCGAATTAGCCGGCAAGAAATTGTAACAATAACAACCTATGGCGGAATCTCACAACATTCAAGAAGGAAAGTTGGTTCTACTGTGGAAGGCTGTATGGAACACATGCAAAAAATTTCCGATAGAAGCTTTGCTGGCACTCACTTTTCTATTCTTTTGCATTTTAGATGTAGAGAACAAAGGTTATTTGGATGCTTTTTTTAATATACATCTACTGCCATACTATTTTCCTACAATAATTCTATGCTTCTGCCTGCACCGTTTTTCTATGGCAGCAACCAAGTATAAAATACTATGCACTACTTTATACATAGCATCTTACTTTCTATGGGTTCCGCTTCCGTATATTACACACATACCACATTGGTGAGGAGTTTGCTATGGGCTCGCTGTTATACTCCTCATTGCGGGAAGCCGTCTGTTGGAAAATAAAGAATTTACCATAAATGCCACAAACACAATTGTCAAACTGATTTATGTTGAAATAATATGTTGGTTAGCAACAGGCATTATAGCCCTGATACTTATGTCTGTAGAGCTACTCTTTAACTTGCATTTCACAGACCAGGCTTCAATACGGGCATACTTTTACCCCACGCTTACAATAGCACTTGTTGTAGCCCCTTTGCTCTGCTGCCATCTTATAAGTAAAGAGGATACAGAATTAAAAATCAAGAAGTTCATAAGTGTTGTAGTAAATTATATTCTCTCTGCTACACTGGTTGTATATGCAACTATCCTTTTGATATACATCATAAGCATTATAGTTAAGTGGGAACTCCCGAATGGCGGTGTAGTATATATGGTAGGTTCTTTCTGCGGTCTGTCTTTGCTTTGCACAATTATGCGGGATGCTCTGGAGAAGAGAACTTTCAACTGGTTCTATAAATACCTGCCTGCCATAGCATTACCACCTATTATCCTACTATGGGTAGGTTTATATCGCAGAGTAAACGACTATGGCATAACCGAAAGCAGAGCTTATGCAATTATTATAACCCTCCTGCTTACCGCCTTTATAGCAATGCTGGCAAGTAAAAAAACACGTAAATATCAACTGATGGCGGTAGTATTTGGAGTGGTGATAGCCGCTTTCACTTTTATACCAGGCATTTCTGCCAAAGATTTTGCACTTCGCAGCCAAACGGCAAGACTTAACAATGTCCTTCCTACTGTTCTTGTTTCCAACCAGTTTCCAACCAGTTTTAACTATGAAGAACTAAAAAAAGACAAGTCTCTCGCCCAATCAATGCTTACTGCAAAAGCTGCATACGATTATCTGAAACTGAATATGGACTCAGACGAATTTGCAGCCAAGTACGGAGGTTACGGAAATTTTTCTCTCGATGTGTGGGAACTTGACAACGAATACAACAAGCCACACTTAGTAAACAGCCACACAATCATAAGAAATAAGCAAGAAACAGATCTTGGCAACTATACCATTAATATCCCCCATGCGCAATATATTTTCATACAAGCAGACGAAGAATGGGTTTTCATCAGCGATAAAAACAGAGCAGATACTCTTCTAAGATGCAACATTAAAGAGCGCTATAACATCATAGACACAAGCCTAATAATGACTCCGGAAACAGAGCGCTTTATGACTATATATCACAATAATAAATACTTAGGAATAATAAGGAAAATTAGCATTTATAGCAAAGACACATCTATCTACACCAACGAACCTATCTTATTCCGCAAACCAGACTAACAGCCGCAATCATAGATCTACGCAAACTGCACCAACAGCCCCCCTACCGCCACAAGCAAAGCTTTAAGCCCTCTATCCGGCTTAGATGCTTGATATTTCCGGTTGCGAGTATCAGACCGTTAACCTTTGCCGTACAGCCGATAAGAAGATCCTTGTCTTCAATTGGAGTACCAACAGTTTTAAGCCTTATCTTCTGACGCGCTGCCTCCAAATAGGCGCCAGAGCTATTGAGTATAGTAAACTTAGACTCTATTAAATCCACAATAGCAATATTTGCAGAAGGGTCTTTGCTGGCCACAGCTCCACAATAAAGCTCATACAGAGTAATATCAGCTATTGCGCACATAGCCATAGTTACACTTCTTACATTCTGAGCCGCCACAGAAGAGGAAGATCTTATAAGATCTATAACAATATCGGTATCAAGAAGATATTTGGCTACCACTTTCTTACCTTCCATGGCTTCCTCCCCTCTTTAATACCTTCCATAATTTCTTCCGTGGTCTCATCGCCCACCCATTTTCCTGCAACAGTAGCAAGGAACTCTTCCGTTTCTCTACGTCTCTCCTCCATTTCTTTTTCAGTTAAAATATCCTGTGTAGCATCAGCAAGCACATTGCTCACATACTCATTAACACTCACACCTTCTTGTTTTGCCGCTTTTTTTACCCGTTCAAGTAGCAGAGGCTCAAACCTGAAAGCTGTCTGAATCTTCGTTTTTATTTCGGCTGCAATCATAATTCAACTTATGTTAAAACATTATGCATATATTGTATAGGCACTAATATATACATCTAACTGTTATATATTTTACACATATACAGTTATACATATACTGCAATACATGTTACAAATTTATGAAAACATTCTTATATAACAAGCAAATAGCAGAAAAATAACTGACAGCAATTAATCAGCGTTTATCATCATATCCTCAAAACCAAATACTTGTGTTTACCTTCGCCTCAACAGCTTTCTCAACATCATCATCAAGA